>CALYBM010000070.1 GCA_944412525.1 uncultured Ruminococcus sp.
CCCCACGGCGTCACATCAGACGGCAGAGCCGACTGTTATGCGGTTTTACAGTATGTCAAAAATCTGAAATTGAGGAGTCTGTCAAAAATGAGCGAAAATAAAAAGAAATATGCCTATTGGATGAAGCCTTCAATGGTTGAAGAAATGACAGAAATGCTTGATACAGCAAATGCGACTTCAAAAAGTGATTTTGTCTGTCAGGCTGTTCAGTTTTACATTGGTTATCTTCATCAGCAAAAATGCATTGATTATCTCTCGCCAATTCTTGCACAAACAATTAAAAGCGAAATCGAAAGTGTGGAAAAGAATGTTTCTGAAATGCTATTTAAGGTAGCTGTAGAACAGGCTAAATTAAGTAATGTTGTTGCAGCTACCAACGAGATTGATAATAATTCTCTGTCATCTCTAAATAATTTCTGTGCAGAAGAAGTTGCAAGAAACAACGGCATCATAACATTTGAAGAAGCCTATGACTTCCAACGAGGTTAATCTATGCCGAAGATAATTTTTACAAGCCGATACATTAAAAATCCCGCATCATCAAATGCAGGTAAGTTGATAAAATATATGGGCACTCGTGAGGGTGTTGAGAAACTGCCTAACGGTATTGATAACTCTCCTACAACTAAGAAACAGAATGATTTAATCTGTACTGCACTTAAAACCGTTCCGGAATCCTGGGATTACCCTGAAATGAAATCCTATCTTGAAAATAAAACTAAATCTAATGCAACAGAATTTCTGAATGAATTTCTCGAACGCAATGCTGACAGGATAGACGGTGTTAAAAAGTTAGTTTCATATTATGCCGAAAGACCGGGTGTTGAGAAGTTAGGTAAACATGGATTGTTTTCTCAAACTGATGAGAAAATAAATCTTGATGAGGTAGCGTATAAAGTTTCAAATCACAACGGAATTGTGTGGACACATGTAGTTAGTCTGAAAAGAGAGGATGCCGAAAGACTAGGCTACAACAATTCAAATGCTTGGAAAAGTTTAGTCAGAAGAAATGCACTTGAAATCGCCAAAGCACACAAGATAGAGCCAAGCGACTTGCAATGGTACGGAGCTTTTCATAACACAACACATCATCCACATATACACCTAATGGTTTACTCAAAATCAGGACAAGGCTATCTCACCAACAAAGGCATAGAAAGTATGCGAAGTGTATTCGGTAATGATATTTTCAGAAACGAACAGTACAAGCTGTTTGAAATGCAGACAGAAATCCGTGACAAACTTAAAAATGAGGCAAAGAATGTAATTGATGATTTAATTTCAAATATTGATACAGATGTATATGTTTCCGATAATATGGTTGAGTTGTTCAGAAAACTTGCTGAACAGCTCAAAAGTTACAACGGCAGATTGATGTACGGCTATCTCCCTAAATCAATCAAAGAAACCGTAAACAATATTGTAGCTGAACTTGCAAAATATAAAAATCTTGCAAAGCTCTATTCAAAGTGGAATAAAATTAACAGAGAAAAACTGTCGCTATACTACGATAAAGAAAAACCTGATATACCGCTTGAAGATAACAAGGAGTTCAGAAGTATCAAGAACTATATTTTGAAGTCGATTAGTTTATTATCCAAAGCAACTCCGACAATGGAAATTGATAAATCAAGTGTTGAGCAATCTGTTTCAGGAATAGTCCTTACGCTCGCAAAATTGATTGCAAACAGTTGCAAGCGTAAACGAGCTAAATTATTCTGTCAGGTTGACAGCAAACTAAAATCTAAACTTGAAGAGAAAAAGGTTGCTCACGGACTTAAAACTGACAGAACAGTTAATCGGAATGAAATTGAAAATGATGAAGAGCAGGGATTTTCAATGTCAATGTAATCCCTCTGTTGAGCCGTGTGTTGCACGTGTTGCGATTTTATTGCATTCAGCAGGAAAGTAATCGAAAAAGATGAATAAAACCGACATGGGCGATTTTTGAGAGTTTTAAATTTGGTCTGGATATTGAGATGAATTTATGATATGTTGTTGTACTTGAAAAGGAGGTTTGATGCTATGTCAACAAGGAAATTACTTACAAACGGCAACGCTTTCAAAAGGACGGACAATCGTTGGGGCGGTGTTGTTTGGTATATGGATGAGCAAGGCGAACGAAAAAGGAAGAGCTTTTCCGGTACAACAAAAGCCGAAGTCAACAATAAGATGACGGAATATATTGCAGTGTTCAACGACTCAATAATTGAGTCGCAAGAAACAAAGAAAAGACTGAAAGACAGTATGCAGAACTGGCTTGAGGTATTTAAGTTCCCGTCTGTTGAACGCACCACCTATGACAGATACGAGTGTACGGCGAAAAATCAAATCTATCCGTACATTGGAGATAAGGTTGTTGGAGATGTTAAGTCGGCAGATATCAAGAAGTTACTCAACGATAAGATGAATGAGGGTTATGCTTACACTACGGTTAAGAAAGTTCATAATGTGCTGAATGAGTATTTCCGTTATCTTACTCAACAAAAGTATATTGACAGAAATCCTATGATAAGTGCTCCGATGATAAAGAAAAGTAATTTTCTGGCGGCTCAGGACAAAGAAAATCTTCCGACGAGCGAAACCATAACGGTGTTCACGCCGGAAGAAATTAAAATATTTAAAGATGAAGCATTCAGCGCATTCTCAAACGGCAAAAGAAAATATCAGCAAGTCGCCGCATATATCCTTATGCTGAATACAGGCTTGAGAACGGGTGAAGTGCTCGGTCTCCTTAACAGCGACATTGATCTTGATAATCGTGTAATGTACCTTAACAGAGGTGTTAAGGAAATATCAAAGCGTGACGGAGTCACAGCAGAAAAAGGACGAGAAATAAAAATCGGCAAGCTGAAAAGTGCTACGAGCAAACGAGATGTTCCGCTGAACGATACGGCAATCGAAATGATACTCGACCTGAGAAAAGAGTTCTATTTTGGTGAGGACTCACCGCTGATACCCGATGAAAACGGCGACTTCACCAGACCGGTAAATTTCAGAAAACGCTATTACAGAATCCTCAAAGCCGCAGGCATAGAAACCAAAGGCTTGCACTCGCTACGCCATACCTTCGCAACAAACCTCGTAAACGGCATAAAGCAAGCGGACGGTTCAATCAAATCCTTAACTCCAAGACAGGTAGCCGACTTGCTCGGACATACAACCTCTGAAATTACAGAAATGTATTATGTCAAGAGGGATTTGACGAAATTAAATGGGATAACGGATGGATTTAATCTGTAAATAGGAACTTTTTTGCAGATTGTGTCAACCTCTTAAATGCAAAAATATGGTATTTTAAGGATTATATGGTTGCATTTATGCCTGAGATGCGATAAAAGTTTTGTGTAGTAGCAAATGAACAGTGCTTTTTTCGTGCGCAGTCCAAATGGACTGCGCATTTTTTTGTCAATATTTTTTTAATTCTGTTGTTTGTTACCCTCATTTATGATGTTGATGAATATTTTTCTGACTGCATAAGCAAGTTCTTTGATGAAGAAGTCATCAATGTCAAAGCGTAAATTTGATTTCTGATTGTTTATGGCGTTGTTCCCATGATAAGTATCGGATAATAAATAATCTCTGTCGGTGGGAGCGTTGTTCTGACTGATTTTTAAAAACTCCTTACACTTTTTGCCATCCTCGCTGAATGCGAAAGTAAAATAGTTCAAATTTGGGTTGGCATCAAAGAACATGTCAGGCAGTCCGTCTGCTCCGGAAAACATTCTTGTAAAAGCCTGAATGCCTTGTACGGTATCATAAATCCTCCTATATTCATATTCCGATAGATAAATGTTGTTGTTAATTGCCTTGTAAATCTCATTGAACTTATTTCCGTAGTAGTCCCAACCGTCCTCTTTTTCGGTTACTTTGCCCGGAATATAGTTGTAGTTATCACTTTCCTTTAGTTGGTAAATAATTTCCAGCAGAGGCTCAAGAATGTTGATGATAATCATTTCGTTGCATTTGTTCTGTTCGATTTTCTTAAATTGATTTGCTCTGTTTAATACTGAAATTGTTTTTCTCTCCATAAAATTGTCTCCTTTTAAAATTTTACTTTGTTCATCTGACATTGATTATTATATCAAATAGTTGGGCGGAAATTTCCGCTTAATCTATTATTTTAAAATATTTTTTATTTAAAATTTTTTCAGAAAGTTGGAGAAAATCGAGTAATTTTATGGTAAAATAAAAACAGAAACGGAGGGAAAAACATGAAAGAGGAAAAACAAAGATTTTCAAAGCTTGAAAGAGCGTTTAGGATACTTGAATATTTGAAAAATAATTCAGACAGCAAACACGCCGTAACACAGGCGGCTTTAAGAAGAGAATCTGAAATCGAGCCGTATCTGGGTGACAAGGAAACCTATAATGATACGATTGTAAAAATGGCGATGGCTTTGAATTTTGATGAATACGGAGTAAAGCCTGAAAATGAATGGAAACTTATTTTTAAAGATTTTGTCAAAAAATTTGGGGATAAATCGCTTGATGAAAGCGATTCAGAAGAGGAATATGACGATAATCAGACAATGAGAATCCGAGGGTTGTATTATAATCATACTTTCACATATGAGGAAATTAACAGTATGATTGAAAGCATTTTGTTTTCAAAAACAATAGATACAGAGTCGGCAAACCGAATAATTAATAAGATAGAAAATAATCTGACAACCAAATTCTATAAAAAAAGTGCAACGAATATTTGCAGAGTAAAAGAGCCTGTGCTTGCCGACAGAGAAATCCTGCGTAAAAATCTGCTTACGATTCAGCGTGCAATAGATGACGGTGTGCAAATCAGCTTTACTTTTAACGGCTATGACAAGTACAAAAAGCTTGTGCCGAATCATAATAAGAAAGATACTATCAGTCCTTATTATATTGTTGCAAGCGGCGGAAGATACTATCTGCTTGCGTGTAAAGAGCTTGTGTTTAGCGAGAAAACAATCAGAAATATGTCGATATGGCGTATTGATTTGATGTCGGAAATTGAAATCCCCGGGAGAGATGAAAAACATAATATAAACGGTATTCCGTCAGTCAGCAAGTGGAAGGTTGATAATCTTCCTCAGTCGTGGAGCGAAGATTTTCAGTTATCTCATCTGAATATGTCTTTTGACAATCCGGTGAAGATTAAATTAAGAATAAAAAGTCCAAAAGAAAAAGATAACCCGTCAAAGTCTTTGCGTGCTGATTACACTTTTATATACGATTGGTTTGGCGATACATTTAAATACATAAGAACAGAAGAATCAGAACCATATGACGATATAGTTGAAGTTAAGTGCAGTCCGTTCTCTATGGCAAATTGGGCGTTGCAGTACAGCGACAGAGTAGAGGTAATTGAACCTGAATCGGTCAGAAATATGGTAATAGAAAAGGTTATGAGTCTTAATAAAAAATATATAGAAAAGTAAATTTACAAGGAGCTTATTATGATTAACGAGGAAACAATATCCAGTCTTTTGATGATTTACAAAGATGATAAAAAAATACTTAACACTATTGAAAGGTGTCTTATCTCCTTTGAGGAATATCATAGCCAGATATATAAACTTGAAATATGTATGAAAATCTTTGCAAACGGAAATGTTGATAAAGATAATTATAAAAGTAAAATTGAAGAGCTTGATAAATCAAGAACTACATACCATAACGCTTTGTTGGGTAATGTTAATGTGCTCAACAGACTGGCAGAGAAAAACACATTACCGCCTTTTTATGATGGAAAAGTGTCGCAGGATAGACCGTATCGCAGAGAGGTTGCAAACGGTGTTTTGCAATATGTTGAGAAAATAGTTAAAAACAGAAGTTAATATTTTTAAGAATATATAATTTAAGCGGAAAAAGCCGAGTAAAGATTTGATAGAATAAAGGTATTGATTGATTAAGCAGTCGGTTTTAAATGTATTTAACCTTTAAAAATTAATTGAGGAGAAATAAAAATGGGATATGACAGAATTGATACATTCGTTAAAAATGAAGAAAAACCATATGAATACTGTTTGGATTTTGAATACGGTAATTCAGCCTATGAAGCACTTAATCCGATAGAGAGGTATCTTGCCTATAAATCAACAGGCGTAAGGGTGGACAAAGATAAACAAAACCTTAGTAATGTCGAAAACTTTTGTCTGCATAGCCTGAACACATACGGTGATATCCCTGATTGTGATGGCTCTGACGGAAGAAATGTGCTTACACTTGATGTTTATAAAAAACTCTGGAATTGGGAAAAGGGATATTATTCCTCAGGTGTAATTTCAACTCCGAATTTTCAGGGCGAGTTTGGCGGAGATACGATGAATTCAATGCAGACGACTTTTAATGCATTAATGGGTTATGCTCTGTGTAAATCTGAAAACAGTAATTTAAGGCAGTATCAAAAGAGTAATTACGGCTTTATGGACTGTTTACAGATATATTGTAATTATCCAAAAGAACTTCTTTTTGAACTTCAAAAAGAGCCTGACTTTATTCGATTTGCTGATTTATATCATACAATAGGAAATATGGTGCTTGTTCCTCGTCGCTTTAACAGTGGTCGATACGGAAAAACTTTTGATTTTTGGGATTCTTCTTTAGTATGGCTCAAAAACGACGGCTTTGCGTACGGTAATCAGCTTTTGTTTGATAAGCGTAATTTCACTAAATATATAAATTACTTCTATTTATGGGATTATGTAGAAAGTGTAAATGGAGAATATAGGGTCAAGCCTTTGTTTAATTCTCACAGTAATATTGAGAACGGTAATGTCAATAATTCCTTGCCTTGGACAAATATCAGTAATGAACAGGATTTAAAGCAGTTTTTAAGAAATGCCTGTGAAAATATAAAAAAGCGTGGTTTCTTTATGTCAATTCTTATGAGGCTTAGAAGCGCTGATAATCCAAAGCTAAGAGAAATATCCGATGAATATTTCAATATTATTCAAGGTGACTTCCTTAATAACGTGCATATGGATGGCTATAATGATGCAGTGACAATACTTTTGAAATTGTTGGAAAACTTTGATGATAAAAACGACAAAGATTATAAGCTTTTGTCTGATGGGATTATGTCATTATATAAACTAAACGGGAATTCTGACAGAGAAAGTATAAGCAAATCAGTTGCGCATAATTTCAATCAAAAAGAAAAAACTCAGAACAAAAAGAATAATGATAAAATGAAGAAAAAAGATTCAGTATTTCATAATATAAAGCATAAGATTAAATTGCGAATAGAGAAATTTAAAACTGCTCCTTTAGAATCAATATGTAATATTTTGTTTTTATCTGTATTAGCTTTTAGCGTGGGTTATGGAGTATTTTTGTATATTAGATATTTAGTATCAGGCGGGTACGATAGTATTACCGGTGCTGAATATTTGCCGATTAAATTCTACGGTGGAAATATATTGAATATATTGTTTATAATTGATTTAATTGGATTTTTATTATTGTGCGTATCTTTTGCAATACGAGAAAAGAAAGCAAAAAAAGTTATAATGATTATTGCTTTGACTTGTATTGCTGTTTTATGTGTTTTGTGCTCATTAATTCCAATTGGAGCAGCAAGTTTGGAGTATAACAGAGCATTTATGCAATGGTTTAATGGAGATACTGTCAATAACGGATATATGATAAATTATCTTATAGATGCTTTTGCTAAGATACTTTTGATAGGTGCATCGGTAATAACTATATTGCCGCTTATTTTAATGTTGTTTAGCAAACATTATAGACACTTTCTTAAAGTATTTGGTTTATCTCTGCTTTCTTTTTTAATAATTGTTCCGTTAATAATAAATATAATGCAGATTAAATGGGTAGCAGTAATACTTGTTATTGCACTCGTAATTGCTGTAATAGCATATATTTTTTCAGAGATTCATACAATGATAAAATATAGATGTCCTGTTTGTAAAAAGATTGACGCATTGATGATTACCAGAAAGCTTATAAACGAAGAAGACATATCTATAAAAGTTCAACTTGAGAATAGAAACAATTCCGGAGAATTAGTAGGGCATTCTGAACAGTATATTCCCGGTGTAAGAAAAACTTATGAAATAACATATGGGTGTAAATTTTGCGGTTATATAAATAAGGAATTAGAAAAAGAAGATTGTAAGAAGATATAAAATTATTAGGGGACGATGAAATGAAAAAGAAACGCATTATAATTATCGCAGTTGTCTGTGTAGCGGTTGTTGCTGTTGCGGGAACAGTTTTCGGTGTAAGAGCCTACAATGATTACACTTTACAGCAACAGACAGAGGAACGGATTAAAAGAATAGACGATACATATGCTGATTTTTTAGATGAAACTGACAGGAGCAAAAAGCTTGAAAAATTATCAGACTTTATAAAAAATAAGCCTTCAACAAATGACAAAATAGCTGTTGAAGTATTAAACGCTGTTGAGCCAAAGTACAGTGAAACTCTTGAGAAAATGCAAAAATATTTTACTGATGATTACGACAAGATAATAAAGGAGAACACAATTAGCAGTGACAGCCTTAATAAAATGAATGATAAAAAGAAAATACAAGACTGTATTGATAAACTTAATTCTCTAAAACAAATAATTGACTCTGAAAAAGAAATTGTGTTTAATCAAAATAGTCAGAATAATGCTGATAGTTATTTAAAAAAGACAGAGGGCTTAATAAGTTCTTATAGTGACAGAATTCAGGAGATTGAAAAAGCCGAAGAGCAAAAAGCTGAAGAGGATAAAAAAGCGGCTGAGGGGAAGAAAAAACAAGAAGAGAGCGAAAATTCATCGTATAACGACACTTCGTCAGTTAATGATATTTCAAATGAAGATAATAGTTATAGTGAAAGCAACGATTATAATGCAGGGACAAGTAATAACAGCAGTGATAATAGCTATAGCGACGGTAACAGTACAAGCAATAACAATGGCGGAAACGGAACTATGGTAGGCGGAAGATATGTAGAGGGTAGTTGGCATAGTTATACTGATGAGGACGGAACTTCATATTTTGATGATAAAGGAAATGCTTGGGACGACAAAGGAAACACTTGGAATTATTATGAAATATGGGATGAAATAGGAATAGAACATTGGACATATGCTGTAGAATGATTTAACGAGGAGAAATAAAAATGCGTGCTGTTTACAAAATATTTTTATCTGTATTAATTATTGCTGTTGCGCTTTTTAGCTGTTCTTGCGGCGGTGAAAGTTCTGAATTGCAGGAAACAACTGCAACGAAGGTAACACCGTCAACAAAAGCAACAGAAGCTCAAACGACAGAGCTAATTACAGTTCAGGAAACAACTAAAAAAACTGAGCCTGCAACTGAGAGTGCGACAGAGAAGGATGTTAGTAATGCTGAAAAGGGAGAAAAAACTGTAGCTCTTAACAATGAATATACCACTCGTTATCAGGAAGTGAATCAGGTTACATATCCTCCATTTGTATTTAATTATCCCGATAATTGGAGCGTTACAGAAGAATGCAATCAGCAGGAGGAACTTGTTACTCTTGAAAACGATGGAGGTGCAAGCGTGACATTTTTACATTACGCAGGTGAATTACAGGGTGGCGGCAGCGGAGTTTTTTTGAATAAAGAAGAAATCAGTAAAGTTGCTTCATCACAATTTGTTCCGGGTTTTGTACAGGCAACAGACCATAGTTCACTTGGTGAATTTATGGTAGCAAGGATAAAAACTATAGGAAAACTAAATATGCAAACCGACAGAGAGTACACAGAGGTTGATGGAAATGTTGCATATGCTGTACTTCCCGTTAGTGAAGAGGGCATAAGAGAGGGTGTAAGAAGAGCAATAAGCGGTGAATATACCTTCTGGTATTCAAGTACAATTTCATTTACTGCTTCTACCTCAGAAGAACTTACACCGCAGGAAGAAAAGGAAGTTATTGCAATACTCAACAGTTTCAGAATAGCATAATTTTATAAGAACATGATACGAGGATTACATGTTATTTGCAGTTACTATTCATATGAAGATGCCCCTTGCCCAATACACTCTCTGGACATTATTGGTGTCAGAAGTTTAAGTCTGCGATTAGCCTCAAATAATAACCATTCTGATGATTTTAAAAAGCAGCTAAGAAGTGATATAGCCAAAATAGTGCGTAGCTATGAAAAAAGCAAAAACAATGTGAACATTGCGGTGCTAAAGGAGAACTTAGAAAGGATTTACTGAGGGCAAAAACCATATGTGATGACTGTTATGAAAAGTCTGATAAAAGTACTCACCTAACAGATAACCTTTACAAAAGAGAAGATAATTAAAAACAGGTGGAAGCTATGTTAATTTACGAAGAAAACCGTTGTAATATTAATTAGATGCAAATTGGCAAAACTACCTTATGTTCTATTTATGAGTATAAAAAGGCCATTCTAAAAGTAGAATTGCAGGATTATTCATGAATGTGAAATATATAGTATATTCAGCGGGACACATTTATAAATCAAAATATGCTACGCTGTAAACAAAGAAAAGGCTTTGGAAAATTAATTTTTTCTCAAAGCTTTTTATGAAATATTGTTTATGATAATTGATGCTATTTTGATGATGTAACAGACGGAAACATTGGAAATATTAGCGCCGGTTGAACATTTTGATGCCTGAAATGAGCGTCATAAGCGGAAAATCAGACCGTGCTCCTTACATAAAAATATATCAAAAAACGGCCTAAACATAGTGTTTAAGCCGTTTTTGCTTGGCAGGGGCAGAAGGACTCGAACCCTCGGCACGCGGTTTTGGAGCGGCTGTTGAAAGCTCAAAACCGCACAGATAAGCCAATTTTTAAGCCAAAGTCAGAGCACCAAAATTGCGTTTTTGTATTTTTGATGCTTTATTGATGCTATTGAAAATTCCTGCCAACTTAATTTTCTCGTTATTATTCATATAATAGCATGATAAAAATTCATTGTAAAGTAATCCACAGTTCAAAATTTGCTTCGCTGTAAACAAAGAAAAAGAATAGTTAGCTCCTCATTGGCAAATATGCTGAATAAAAATTTTCTTGACTTTTGGATTGCCTGACTGATTATTTTTTGTTCAGCTAATTAAAAATAATTTACATAAGTTCAACACCCCTGACAGTCGGCAAGCTGTCAGGGGCGTTTTGCGATTAATGATTTTTAAGGTGGAGAACTGTTGAAATCAAAACATTTATTTCAGTTGAAAAACAAAATCATTAATCAGAGAGGATAAGTTTATTTTATGGGAAAACTGATATATTTTACGGGGTATAGACTTCCCACTTACCGATTAATTTGTTTCCGCCGGGAGTAGGTACAAACAGGTTCTTGCCTTCTTCTGTTGCAAGGTCAACCGTTTGCGTTGCACCCGACCAGCTTGTTCTGTTGACGAACAGGAAGCCCTTTACTCCGTCAATCGGCAAATCATCGTAGAATGTGTATGACCAGATGTCGTTGCCCTCAGGCTCCATCTGAATAAACTCGTTGGAAATTCCGAACGACCAGCCGTAAATGTAAACGTTGCTCCACTTTGTCTGGCTGTTGTCAAAGTAGATTGTTCTTTCGTCATCAGGCTCAACGTTGGGGTCGTAGGTGGTGTATAATCCCTCGCCGTCACCCGTAAT
>CALYBM010000071.1 GCA_944412525.1 uncultured Ruminococcus sp.
AATCTTTTTATACCCACTTATCCATCGACTTGGACTTTTTGTTCAGGTCTTTTTGTCTTGCATATTTTTTCATCCCTTATTCGTTATTTTTTTATTTTTCCTATTGACTTTTTATAGTTGGTCTTTCGGAGGAGAAACAACAAATATATCTTCCCCGCTTCGCAGAATTTTTGCATTGTCGGAAATTTTGCAAGATACGGACTGAGCGTCTTCCGATGTTTTTAAATCATACACCTTAATCTGCAATGTGTTGCCCTGCGCTTCATCATATCGGCAGGACGAGAGGAAAATTTTGTTATTTCCCGCGTCGAACCATTTAATTTTGTAACCGTCGTCTGTTTTAATTTCCTGCGAGGTTTTAGATTTCAAATCGTATTTCAGCAAAACGCTGTCGCTTGTTTGATAAACAACATAATCACCCGAAATTATAAAGTTTTGTGTGCTTCCGCTGATAATTTTTTCGTTCGCGCCGTTTTGCATTACCGCAAGCCCGTTGTCGGCGGTGTAAAACTGAAAATTCTTGTACTCGACATAATACGAATTTCTTTCGGTGTTTTCATTTTCCGTGTATACTTTCGTTTTGTTTTCGGTGCGGTCATACACGGACAAAGAATTATCGCAGTAGGTCAGGTATTTGTTTTGGGAAACATAAAAACCGCCGTCGTTGTCCGCACTCATCTGAAAGGTATCGGACATTTTTAAAATTGCAAGAAAACACGCAAATATTATGAGCAGAGGGATAAGAATAAATATTATCAGTTTGTTTGACTTTTTCATTTTTAAATCCCTCCTCTTAAATTTTGTATGGAGGTACGGTTGTTTTAAATTATCTGTTCAATACAATCTAATATTTTTTCAAAACTTACAAAAAGAAAATACGGCGCTGTAATAAGAGATACTGTTAAAGCAGAAATCAGACGCTTTCCTCTCATTGCATATAAATTCTTAAATACAAAAAAGAAATTGAATAATAAGTTTACACAGAATCCGCCTAAAACAGATACCGTATAAATAGCTGTTAACTGAGGTTCCAGAACCGATGTGGTGACTAATCTGTAAATAACCAAAATGAATGTAAGTAAATTAAACTCCCCGTTTATTACACAAAAACATATGTAAACTAAAAATATGCTTATCAGGTACGAAATCGTAGAAAAGGCAAATATTTTTTTAAAATGACCCTTGTTAATTAATCCGCTGTCTTTTTTCAGAACATATTTTTTTACCAAAGACAAAGAAAACGAGTCGGTAATAATGAGTATCAATTCAAGTACAACATAGTATGCCATAATTAAAATAATCAGCCCGAAAATTAATTTGTACAGAGTTTCAGTCGTCATCTATATCCCTCCGATGAATTTTTCATATCTTCGTTTTTCGCATCGGGTTATTCTGCCTTAATGCGGTTTTTTCTGCTTCAAAACAATACACCGTACTTTGAATTAATATCAAAAATATAGTACATCTGTATTTTTCGGGTTATTTGACAGCAAGAGTACCTGTTATCAGAATTATGAAACTACATAACCGTTACCGCCTCTGCCGAGAACAATAACCTCGCTGAAACCTTGATTAGTATAAGGTTTATAATTCACATAATAATTAATATACTCGTCTTTGAAATGCTCATAAATATTAATTAATTCATCTTGATTGTGAGATTCGTCAAAATCAGGAATTTTAACGTTTTCTTTTAGCTCGGAAAAATATGTTACGACTTCTTCTTCGGATACGGCTTCACCGGTAACCATCGACAATAACATTGACATAATTTTAAATGACGGAATTTGAGTGCTGAGCAAATCTTCAATAGCATCAAAGTCCCTTTGATAGGTAATATTATATTTTTCAATTCCGAGTTCATAATCATTGCCAAATGGATTTTCTCGGTCAAGGTACAAATTGAAATACATATAACAGTCTTTACCGCGAAAATATATACTTCCTGAATCGTAAGAAAAATCATATTCAAAATCCACATCTTTAATGTTGTTATCATTCATATATTCTTGTGCATTCGTAACATATCTGTTAAATTCTTCTTTAAGTTGTTCATTAGATATTTTTTTGAGATCTTTCCCTGGCACATATGCACACGAGGTGAGTAAAAGCATTAATATGATAGAAAAAACCAAACTTAATTTTATCTTTGTTGTCATAAATATCACCTTCAAAAATAATATCCTCACTTACCGCCTGCCGAATTTTCAGGTCCGCCGCAAATTATCCGAATACTTTTTCAAGCGTTTTTCCGTCGGGAGTAATGCGGCAGAGCTTTTCGTTTTCATCGGTAAAATAAATCCATTTATCATCTGTAATGTACACTCCGAAAACCTCTTCGCCGTAAATTTGATTCGGCTCATCGGTTTTGCCGTCAATTACATACAGTCCGTTTTTACCGTTTGAATCGGAATAAATCCCAACGCACACCAAGCCGCCGTAACCGTTAACTATCGCGCTTCCGTCGGTAGCAAATATATCTTTTTGATTCCCGGCGTTTATGTCAGTTACCGTCAGGCGGTTTTTGCCCTCATCGCCGTATACCATACTGTACACCTTGCCGTCACACGCCGTAATATAGTTGCCTGCGCCCGATATGCTTACTTTGTTTTCTGCCGCACCGCTTTTTGCGTTGTATTTGTACAGGTAGTTTTCTCCGCCGTTACCGTTATCCTTATAAGATGCAGCATAAATATATTCGCCGTCAAAGCAGGGCGCACTTACATTGTCCTCGCCTATTTTATCCGTCGAAAAATACAAATTTAATTTGTCATTCTCGCAGGCGTAAATATCGTAGCTTGTATAAATACCAAATGGTTCGTCGCCGCAGTACCAATACAGGTTGCCGTCGATATAAAAAGCTGATTTATACTCTCTGTCGTTTGCAATGTCATCTTTAAGCTCGGCAAACGGTTTGTATTCGCCGTTTTGCACATCAAAATATTCCACCGCGCCGTCCTTTGTGTTCAACAAAATCTTTCCGTCTCCGACAACATCAAGATTCAAAACTTCGGGTGATAAAAATGTTCCTCCCGCATAAATTCTCTTTGTGCAATTATTTGAAATTTCATATGTACCGCACTTGATTCTGCTTACGGGAGAGTAGCCGTAATAGAGCTTATCGTCTATTCTCACAAGTCTTGAAAACATACTTTGAGCATTGTTGGATAAAGCATTAGCGTATGAGTTGTCCACCGCTTTGCCGCTGACCGTAACCGAATTAAAATAGGTTGTGCTGAAAAAAGCAAGGTAAATAATTGTCAGCATTACAGCCAAAGGTACTAAAACGATTAACGAAACCTTTAGAATACTTAAAACTTTCTTTTTCATCTTGTGATACCTCCGTTTCAAATTTTGTTACGGGGTTTGCTTTGATTTCATAAATATCACCTTTTATGCTGCGACGCGGCAAATCAACCGTGTATGACACCTGTTTTACCGCCGTGTTTTCATAAAATCGGTTTATCTTCTGTACCAGTTAAAGGATTCGTAATCGGGATAGAGTTTTTTCATTTCTTCTTCGCTGTATTCTTTCAGCTCATAGACAGGCTCTGTATTATCGTCCGCAGGGACTTCATAGGCGTTTATGTCAAACATATAGTAGGTATCCTCCATAAGGATAAATATTTTGTAATCGTTCCAAGCCGCTTTTTTAAAAGAGCCTTGCAGTATTTCGCCGCTTAAGTAATCATCGGGATAACACTTTATATACAGGGAGTCTTCGTTTTCGCCGGGAGCCCCGAGATAGACCTCAACTTTGTCCGAATAGATATAAGTATCACCGTCTATTCCCCATATATACTCCATCTGCTCTTCGGGGTTTTCACGCCTTGTCATAGAATCTAAAATCGCAGTACAGCCGCAAAGAGAAAATATAACCGTTACCGTAATCAACACAACAAAGAATCTTTTTATTTTCATAAATTACATCTCCTTAATTTTTGTATTATACTAAAATATTTATTTTAACGACCTTGATTTTAATGTCCGTACCAATCAAACGAGGCGCTGTCGGGATAAGCACTCGCAAATTCTTCTTCGCTGTATTCTTTCAGCTCATAGACAGGCTCTGTATTATCGTCCGCAGGGACTTCATAGGCGTTTATGTCAAACATATAGTAGGTGTCATCCGTAAGTATAAACAGGGTATCGTCATTCCATCCGACTTTTTCAAACTTGCCTTCAAGTATCGAGTATGCGCCGTCACAGCTCATCCAACCGTCACTTGTTTGACTTACTCTTAATATTAATGAATCATTTCTGTCGGAAGAGTATCTAATTTGAACTGCAACTTTTTCCTGATACTCATAATTTATAGCATTTCTCATATAGTAAACCGTCAGGTCTTCTTCGGGGTAATAATCGGGACTATACGGCATACATCCCGAAAGGAAAACAACTGTTAAAAGCAGCAAAACTAACTTCTTCATATTTCCTCCTGAAAATTTTGCACGGTTAAAAGTAAAGACAGCTTTTTATGATCGCACAAATCCTCAAAGCTTAAATTTGAAGAGTATTTTTTGAATTTGTATGAAACACCTTTAAATTTTGATACATTTATGTTTTCTCACACACAATTTACGGTGAAATCAAGCACCTGTAATATGCACCATTGTACTAATACTAATATAACATTTTTATTTTAATATGTAAATAGATTTTTGCAAAATTTTCCAAAAACTATGCAAGATGTCATATATTTATAATAAAAGTCAAGTGCCTCGACACGGGGTTCGAGCAGGCAGGTTAATATTATCAAACCTTCTCTGCCCGACCGTTTTCGAGCAATTTCCTATAAAGTAAAAACAGCGGCTTTGAAAACTCAAAGCCGCTTTAATTTTTCAGCAGATTTAAACTGCTGCATATTATTACTCGAATTTTTATCATAACATCATTCCCGTACTCAGTCCTACAACCCGTCAGGGGGTTATTGAAAATTATTTTGCCGAAAATCAAGTGTGCAAAATGACTTTACTTACTACAAAACTGTCTTTTCAAATAATCTTTAATTTTTTTATTGCCTTTTGGAATATCAAGCAAAAACAAAACAAAAATTACACAAAAAAGCAAAATTCCGAATACAGAATCAAAATTTGCAGCTCCCGTATTTAATATTATTTCTGCCAAAATAATAAGTGTAACGATAATAAAAAATATATTTACGCAGGATACCCCGACAACCCTGTTTTTGCCGTTAATTCTGATTACTCTGCCGTAAAAAAACGATTTAACCGTGGTTTGTCCGCCCCACCTGTCCTTTGTTCCGTTTTCGTAAAACAAGCAGATAAAGTTACTGCTGTTTTTAACCCAGTTTATCCCCAAATCATATTCCCCGCCGAAAAGGGGATATTTATTACATATTTTATTGGAAAGAATATTTTCAATTTCATTTATTGAAAGATCTGTTTTTAAATTTATTAACATCGCCGTTCACTCTCATATTTTACTTCCTAAGCACACAAACAATTTAACATTGCAGTATATGCGTTTGTTCGGACATAAATATTAATTTAATTTTAAATTTTAAGTACTGGTTTTTATACTGATATTATACGGCGCGCAAAACAAGTAGTGGCTTTTGCGGATTTTGGATTTTTAAATTTATTAATTTGTAATCTCCTCAAATTTTGCATACTGCTCGTTTGCCCACTCCTCGGCCGCCGAACCTTTTTCTCCTCGGACAACAATCCATGGCTCTACACAAGGATTAGGTTCTTTACCGTCTTCGCCCTTGTCAATAAATGTATTTATTTTTTTTACATTTTCCCCGATTGTAATTGTTACCCCGCAATCAGCAACTCCGTTACTCGGCTCAAATACCTCTACAAAATCCGGTACAGTATATGATTTACCTAAGTTTATCCACAAAAGATTAGAATCATATAAAAGAGCTTTTTTATCCTTTGTGTACAAAACGCCGTCAACTGCAGTGTAATAAGGGTTGTCCTCGCTGACTTTTACCGAATTAACCAATGTAAAATCATCTCTTTCATCTTCTGAAACTATGCCGGAATAAAATAAAAATGTCCTATTTCCAATATATTTTACGGTAGAAGGCAATATCAAAGTAAAATCATTGCAACCTGAAAACGCACCGTAAAAACGCTCGCCGTTGTCAACGGGATACGCTCCTATCTTGACAACAGGCTTTCCGTCAAGCGTTTCGGGCACGCTTATTTCTTCCCATTTCCAAAAGCCGAGATAGCGGTTAATACACACGCCGTCCTCATAATCGGTGATTATGTAGTCACCGCATTTACGGCTGTTGTTTTCATAATATCTTAATGCGGCTTTACTTTTTTCCATTGATTCTTCGCAGTTATAATACGGTAAATCATCATACCCTGCATCGGCGTCGCTTATGTACTCCTCATAGCCACCTTCGTTTTTATAATTTGAATAGTCCTTTTCAGAACAGGACAATAGTGTAACACAAGATGATATTGTCAGAGTACAAACTAAAATGAACCATAATATTTTTTTCATGCTACTACCTCTTTATATAGCCCTGTGCGGCATGCGCATAGCTTGCATATACCGTGACTGCTTGACCGACAGTTTTATATTCTTCGGATTTTAAATTTACAAAACAAACAGCATTATATTCTTTAACAGAAATTTGTTGTCCGTTTTATCAATCAAGTGCAACGAATTTTATGCTGTTTTCTTTTGCCCACTCTTCGGATACGGTATTTTTACAGCCTTTAACCGTATTAAGTGCAGGCATATCAACCTCCCAAGCGGCGTCGGGAGAATAAAACACATAACAACTTATTTCCTCTATTTTATCACCGAAAACAAGTGTTTTTAAATTTTTAATATTATTAATACAAAAGCCGTCAACTTTTTTTACACTGTCAGGAACTTTAAATTCAGCGGTTTGTTTGTTATACGGAAAAATAATCAGCTCTGTTTTGTCCTTATTATAGATGACACCGTCTTCACTTGCAAAGTTTGTATTGTCATCAGCAACCGATATTTCCTCAAGCTTAGTATTTTGTGAAGCGTCAAAAACTTCTGACGCGGTCTTTAACATTACTTTGCTATCCGATAACGAATCATACTCTGCCGAATAAATATTTTTTAAGCTTTCCTCAATATTAAGCTTGACCGTGTTGACAGAAATTACATCATACGCAGTTTCGGTATTTGAGCCTATGCTTACTTCCTTTATGCGGTTATTTGACGGGACACACATAAGTACGGATTTATCTTTGCTGTACAGCATACCGCTGTGCGATGAATAGTATTTGTTTTCGGAATCAACTTCTATTTCTTCAAGTATATCGTCTGTTGAATCATCTTCAGAAAAGCAAACGGTGTGAAAAGAGTTGCAGACAATTTCTTTTATGGATTTAGATAATACTATTTTCTTTATCTCAGAACAATCAAAAGCAGGTCTGTAAATATAAAGAGGATCTGATGAGCTTTCGTAATTATGTATATAGCCGCCTATTTTTATTACCGGTTTTCCGTCAAGAGTTTCGGGAATTTCAACAGTGCTGTTTGAACCTTTGTACCGTACAATGCTTACTCCGTTTAGATAATCTTGTATTACAAAATCAGAATTATCTGTTGCTGTTCTGTATCTTTGTACGACAGCCTTTATCTTTTGGATTCCCTCCTCCGCAGTATTTTTGCTATCACATAGTCGGTGATCCTCATCTATAAATCCGTAATACGGTGTATCCTGATATAAAATGATTTTTCCTTCTTCCGTAAATTCATATTGAAAATCATTATTATGTGAAGAATCCATGTTATTCCCGACGCATCCGTAAAGGTTGAATAAACATCCGTAAACAATAAATAAAAGCAATGCGACTGATATTATTTTTCGCATAAAGCCCACACCTTTCAAATTACACATATTTTGTGTTTGATATCTTAATTACACTATCTTTGCAAACGGCACGTCAGATATAAACGCCGTATCATACGCATTTTTAAATCCGACCTAACGGGCTCATAACATGGGAATTAAGACAGTAAAGACCTGAGTTATTGTCAAAATAATAATCGTTTTTCTGTTGCCCGTCTTTTTCTCACGCATACCGTTGCTGTCGTATTTGTAGCTTACATTATTATCAGCAGTTTGTAAAGAAACAAGCTGTCTGCCGTTCTGCCATGTAAATGTCATTCCGTCACGGTATGAAAGAGGGTTGCACGTTTGGTCTTGAGTTATTGTAGCACCGCTGATTTTTGTAACCTTGTCTTTCCAATTAGTATCATTATAATAATACACATCATCCGTCGGGCTCATAGCGGACAATATATTATGTAACAAATTTTTAGTATAGCCAGTGTAAAACAATGTTATTTAAAATATCACTTATGAAGCTTATATCAAGAATAGGCACAATAATAAAATACGGTGCATTACAGATTGAAGAAACAAACATAAATAATCTTTTTTGATTTTTGGGCATTTTTATATTTTTATAAACTATAAATCTATGAAAACAGTATATTATTATTAACGCCGTAACAAGCTCAATAACGGCAAAAAAGATATAGCTTCCAATCGAAACATTAGTGATCAAGCCGCCAAAAAAGCTGTTTATGATCTTCTCAAAAATATTTTCTACATATATTGAAGGAAACAGGTACACTGCAAATATAAGTGAAAATAAGAAATAAGTAACTAATATGGCTATACCGGAAAACAAGCTTGCACGCAATATCAATTTCTTTTCATCGGTAAATTTTCGAATCCAAACAGAATATAATATTGTATTTGTAATAAAAATCCTGATAACGCTTATTGCTAATAAAGCAAGGCAAAATAAAATTATACTTAACTTTTCCATATATATCTCTCCTAACCGAAACGAACAAAATCAAAAGTATTATTTGGACATATTCCTCCGTTTTTACATATTGTTGATTCTATTCTTTTCTTGTATGTATCATTATCTTCTTTAAGGGACTTAGAAAAACCTCATTAAAAACTAGACCAAAGTTTCATAATACCGCCATGGCACTTTACATAGCATGTTGAATTTCCGCTGCTGTAATCGGCGTCTTATGAATCGTTAAACACATTTGTTGTATAAACATAGTAGTTATGCCCAGATCTCGGATCAAATCCTGCCAAATTGGTGTTAAGCTCAGCCACTGAAAAATCATTTTTCCGCAAGGTCGCAAAACAGCCCGCATAGGTCTCCAGTAAAAACACCATTGGTTGTTCACCGAATCTTGACGCAACAGCGAAGTATACCAAAAGCCATTAGCACCATTGGAAAATTGCAGCAGGTATGGTCCGTACCCTGGGGGTTAACTTGATTTACAGGATTGTTATTGCAGTAGGTAAGCATATTTGTTCCGAAAATGTTTGACATTGTATCACAGTAAACATCTGCATTTATAAATCTGCCTGTAAAGGGATCGTAGTAGCGGCTTTGGAGATAGTATAAACCACTTTCAGAATCATAGACATATCCACGATAGCGGAATGGGTTAAGTTCTCGAAGTGTTGGCTCTCCCGACACACTCTTTATGTTGCCCCATGCGTCATATACATAGCTTGCATATACCGTGCCTGCCTGGTTGATGATTTTTACAATATCGCCCTGCAGGTTTTTAATATAGTAGTACATTGTACCGCCGTATTTAAACGAGGTAACATTGCCGTCAGAATCGTAATAAAACAGCAGGGTATTATTGCCTTTGGTCATACCTATAAGGTTATTGCCGCTGTCATAATAATAATAGGTTGTTCCACTGTTGTCGGTCTTTTGCGTACGCATACCATTGCTGTCGTATTTGTAGCTTACATTATTATCAGCGGTTTGTAAAGAAGCAAGCTGTCTGCCGTTCTGCCATGTAAATGTAATTCCGTCACGGTAGCTCAGAGGGTTGCCCGATTGGTCGTAGGTGATTGTATCACCGCTGATTTTTGTAACCTTGTCTTTCCAATTAGTATCATTATAATAATACACATTGCCCGTAGGTGAGCCTGACGGATTGCCGTTTGTATCTAAATACTGCTGATTCTTGCTCTGAATATTGCCGCTGTTATCGTAAGAATAGTTTATATAAAACTTATTTATATAATCATATTCTGCCGTCAGCTGATTCAGATTATCATATACATATATATTTGATATTACTCCGTTTTGTTTTATCTGCGTAATATTTCCGTTGCCGTCATACTCATATTCATATTTGACAAGCTCGTTTGTTCCGTATTTTTGTGTAAGCTTGCTGACATTGTTTGTTGTCGCTTTTGTTGTTCCGACATTTGCGTATTCATAGTTTGTAAAGAATACGCTGTTACCCTCGCCGCGGCTTGTTTTAACCTCGGTCGCTCTGCCGAAATCGTCTGTTGTGGTTTTCGCAGTTACGCCGTCATTGCTTACATATGATTTTCCGTCTTCATCTGTGCCTGTGGTTATTGTCTTTGTCTGACCGTTTATGGATGTCTTTTCCACCTTATTGCCCTCGGAATCATAGCTGAGGAAATACGACAAATCTCCTCCGTCAGTCTGACGGTATTCTCCTGTCAGAGTTCCGATGAAGTCATAGTAATAGTAGGTGGTTGTTTCGCTTGAATTATCAACAGCCTTTGCGACAAGTCCTTTTTTGTTGTAAACAAATTCGGCTATTACGCCTGTTTCTGAGGTCAATTTTGTAATATTGTCGTAATTGTCATAGGTATATTCAATGGAATCTCCGTTTGCATAGGTTGTTTTCTTCAACAATCCGTTATTTGCGTTGTATGTATTGCTTGCTATCGCTGTGTTTCCGATTTTTGTTGAAATCAGATTGCCCCATACATCGTAGTTGAACGAATACCTAAAATTATTGTGGTCGATTGCCGATAATGCCCCTGCTCCGTTATATGAATACTGATTTTCAGCATTATAGCTGC
>CALYBM010000072.1 GCA_944412525.1 uncultured Ruminococcus sp.
ATCTTTTTATACCCACTTATCCATCGACTTGGACTTTTTGTTCAGGTCTTTTTGTCTTGCATATTTTTTCATCCCTTATTCGTTATTTTTTTATTTTTCCTATTGACTTTTTATAGTTGGTCTTTCCTACGCAATATACGTATTTTTTATTTTCGCTAATCGGTTAGCTACTCCGATAGCATTTGTGATTATATGTAATTGCATATGCATAACCACCGAGTTAAGTATAACTAAGTTCATTTTCATCAGAAATTTCTTCAATTATCGGTTGCTCTGTTTCTCTTTCAGCAATAAAATTACCTTGCTGCATTTCCCATAATTTATAGTATTTACCTTGCTTTTCTAACAGCTCATAATGAGTGCCTTCTTCTACAATTTCACCGTTTTCAAGAACAATTATTTTGTCACAGTTTTTAACTGTAGAAAGACGATGAGCTATGATAAGCATTGACTTATTTTTAAACTTGTTATATATCATATCGAATATTATATTCTCAGTAGCAAAGTCAAGATTACTTGTTGATTCGTCAAGAATATAAAAGTTGTTTTTCTTCAAAAAGGCTCGAGCAAGAGCAATACGCTGTTTCTCCCCGCCTGAAAGTCCGTTTCCGGCTTCCTCAAGATATGTGTAATACTGCATAGGCAGTTTTTTTATGAAGTCATGGGCACCTGCCGCCTTTGCCGCGTCCTTTACTTCATCAAGAGTTGCAGACATTTTTGAAACACGGATATTATCATATATACTCTTTGAGAACAGTTCAATGTTTTGCGGAACATACGATACAACACGGCGCAAAGAATTATTTGTGTAATCCTCAACATCAACACCATCTATTGTGATTTCACCGCTTTCCGGCTTATAATATTTTAAAAGCAGTTTAGCCAGAGTGGATTTACCACTTCCTGATGAACCTACAACAGCAACTTTCTGCCCCTGAGGAATATTAAAACTTATATTTTTAAGCACAGGTTTACGGTTTCCATAACGGAAAGTGACATTTTTTATTTCAATATCTCCGTTTACACTTTCAATATCACTGTAAATTCCTTTTGTTTGTATATCTTGTTCCCTTTCATAGTCCAGAATTTCCGAAATTCGTTTCATAGAAATATTTGCTTCCTGTATTGAAAGCTGTAAACTAACAAGTCTTTGAACCGGATCCATAAAATACCCTGCCAAAGTCATAAATGCCATCATTGTTCCGAGTGTAATATCTCCGTTTATTACCTGCATAATACCGAAATATGTTAAAAACAGATTTCCAATTGTAGACACAAAACTTGAAATTGTATTCTGTGCATTTGACAAATGCCCTTCTTTTACACCTATCCTCAGAGATTTAATATATTCTTTTTCTATGTTTGCAAGCTCAGTATCTTCATTGGCATTTCCCTTTATAGTTTCAACAGCTCTTAATCCCTCAATAATTTGAGAATTAAGCACGGCAGACTGCTGCATTTGTTCCTCATTTATTTTTTTATATGGTTGCTTGAAAATAAATACTAATATAATACTTATTATAGTCATAAACAGAATTACAACAAACAGTGAAATATTCATCTTAAATAGAATAATCCCTGTAATTAGTGCCATTGATATATCAATTATTAAGGTTAATGCAATGTTTGTAAATACATCTTTTATTGTAAATGCGTCTGAAAATCTTGTAGTTATATCGCCTGTTTTTCTTGTAGAGAAAAATTTCATAGGTAACTTGTATATATGCTCAAAATATCCCAACATCAAAGGTATGTCAATTTTAATTGAAAGATGAATCATCATCCACTGACGAATAAAACTTACCACTATCTGTGCAATACCTATCCCCGCAAATACAATAAATACAAGTTTTAATGTGTTTTCCTGACTGTAGGGAAGTATTTCGTCATATATTATACTATTAAACAATGAAGAAATTATACCGAATATTGTTAGAAGCAATGATGCAATAATTCCATAAATGAAAAGTTTCTTTTGCGGCAAAAGCAACCTGATATATCTGGAAAAAACCTTTTCCCCTTTATTTTTTCCGGTAACAAATCTTTCATCCGGTTTTAAGATTAGTAGTACGCCTGTAAATTTTTTATAAAATTCATCTACTGTTATACGAACTAAATCCTTTGCCGGATCACCTATGACCACATATTTTTCTGTTTTTTTAAAAATAACTACAAAATGACTTAACCCCTCTTTTGTAATTATATTGGCAATAGCAGGAAGAGTAAAATCACTCAAAAAGCCATCCTTATCTACTCTTACTGCTTGAGAAACAAAACCTAATTCATCTGCACATTTTGACAGACCGATTAAATTAGTACCTTTTAGGTCTGTTCCCATCATATCACGTAATCTTGTAATGGTTGTTTCCTTTTTATAATGCAAACATACCATAGCCAAGCATGCTGCTGCACAATCAGTAATATCGTGCTGTTTTACAAAAGTGTACTTCATTGAAAATCCCCCCATTACAAATAATTATTATATATCACATTATTTGCAGACTAACATCATAGCATGGAGTATTTTGTCATATATTTGGAATAAATGGTTGTTTTTGGAGTTTAATTTTAATATAAAATGAATAATATCACAATTATAAGTTAAGTGTTAATTTATAAATTTCTTATATCTAAAACTTATAACTGCTATACTTAACTTGGTGATAATAATGTTAGACTATAAAGCAATCGGTAGAAGAATTAGCCTTTATAGAAAAAAGAAAGGTTACACACAAGCTGTATTTTCGGAAATGTTGGGTGTATCTGAAAGCTACATGAGTCAAGTTGAAAGAGGAATAGCCAAAGTGTCACTTGCAAGATTAGACGAGATATCAGAAATTTTAGGAACTGACATTGCTTTATTAATATCAAATAATGTAATGTATTCAAATACTGTAGTTAATTCTGAAATCTACGAAATCACAAAAAGCTGGTCAGCAGAAAAAACTGATTTTTTAATAAGACTTTTGTTGTGTGCTGACGAGCAATTTAAAGAAACTGAAAAACAATAATCCATTTAAGACAAACTCTAAAAAATGAAAACATATATTTTACCCTTCCTTCTTTTTTGTGATATAATATAAGGAAAGGTTTTTTTTTAATAAGGGTTGGAGTTTTTTGTCAATAAATAGAAAGGAATGGTAATAATGCAAATTGCCATATGCGATGATGAGAAAATTTTCAGAAATAACTTAAAAGAAGTTCTAATTGAATATAAAGCTGAAAAGCGAGTTCAAATTGATATTTATGAATTCAATGATGGTATGGATTTACTTGATACTAATATAATATTTGATGTCGTGTTTATTGACTTTCAAATGCCCGGGCTCAATGGATTGGAGACCGCAAGAGCTCTGCGTCAAAAAAACTGCATATGCAGCATTATTTTTATAACAAGTTATCCACAATTTGTATTTGACTCATTTGAAGTACAACCATTCCGTTTTTTAGTAAAACCATTAGATGTCACAAAAGTAAAATCCGCAATGGATAGTTATTTAAAACAGCAAAAGAGGCTTAGTCCGATAATTATAATTGAAGACGGCGAACAAAAAACCATCAATTCAGAAAGTATAATATATCTTGAGGGTAACGGTAAATATTGCTTGATAAGAACTACCGAAAATACGTTTAAAAGCTCAAAGACAATTTCCAAGGTACATGATATGTTACCTCAACATTGTTTTTACCGTATACACAAATCATATGTCATCAACATGTATTGTGTTTCCTCAATATCAGGCAATGATGTATTACTGACAAACGGCGAAAAGGCACATATTGCTCGTAATCGTATAGCTGAATTCAAAAGAAAATATATGGAATTTGTTAAGAATTACTATGTGAAGGTGTGAAAATGGCTTTAGTTGTAATTTCCATAATTGAATGTTTTTTATATTACATATGTATACTTTCCATATCTGTTAAACTTTTGGAAGCCAAATACAATAAGATAAAAATAGGCGTTTCTTTTTTGTTTTTTATACCCATTATAGTTATAGGAGTTCTGTGTGATAATAATACAATAATTCTCACTTTAGGAATATTTCAAATATTAGAAATATTATTGGCGAGATTTTGTTTGCATAATGTTCGGATAACATCAATAATATACTTTTACATTTTTCTGTTTTTCACAAACACTATAATAATATCCTGTGTGATTTACTTTCTATCTGTTAAGTCAAATAAAGAATGGATAATCGAACTTGCAGTTAACTTGACATCAATGATTATCTGCTTAATTGTATGTCATACAAATCTAAATTACAAAGTACGGCAAATGCTAATTTGGATACCGAAATCAATTAAACGACTTTTACTTTCATTATTAATTTCTTGTTCCATTTTAGTTGTCTTAATTCTCAATGCGTCTTTTTATAAAGATAATCAAAATTGGTCAGAAGCCGTTAGGATAGTTCTAATCATATTAATAATTTTTCTATCTCTTGCAACACCTATTTTAATTATTTATTCGATGACGAATACACATTTGAAAAAACTAACTGATAACTATGAGAAACAAATAAATGCTCAGTCTGAACACTATGCCTTACTTTCTGAATTAAACTATGAACTCAGGCGGTTTAGACATGATTGCAATAATCTGCGTATTGGCATAAGCAAATTAATATCCGACGGAGATAATGAAGCGGCATTGGAGATGTTAGATTGCATAAGTCTTAAAGATAAATCGCTAATTAAATTTGATACCGGTAATGGTATAGTAGACGCTTTACTCACAGATAAACAAAAACTAGCTGATAAAATTAATACACAAATTGAATTCAATGGTGCTGTTCCGTCTACCGGAATAAAGCCGACAGAATTATGTGTGATATTTGGCAATACAATTGACAATGCGTTAGAGGCCTGTAAAAAAATAGTCTCATCTTATATAAAAGTTATATATGTAGATTGTGTTTGCAACAGTGGATTTATGTTTATTAAAATATCAAATCCTGTAGTTCAAAAAGTCGAAATACTAGAAAAGATACCTTCTACAACGAAGAAGGATAAGAGTAAGCATGGCTTTGGCTTATATTCCCTTGAGCAAGTCGTTAAACAGCATAGTGGGAAAATAAGTTTTGAGTGTGACGAAAATAAATTCCAAGTTGATATTGAGCTTAGCCTAATCTTTTAAGTTGATGTAAAATATTTATTGTATTCAATCTTTACGCTTCTAACTTTATGGATATCACTTTTTGCTAATAGAACTATACAAAATCTATTGAATAATTTTTATTTATGATTTATCCTAAACAATAAACTACTCTTACCGCCCTGTTCACGGTAGCGTTGTTTTGTCTCTATCAATCCGGCATTTTTCAAATCTTTCATAGCTCTGCGGACGGTAGCAGGCGACAGCTTTATGTCGCCTGCTATTGTGTTTACAGAGGGCCAGCATTCGCCGTTCTTGTTTGCTCGCTCGTAGAGATAGGTATAGACGGCAACGGCTCTGTGCAGTAAGTCCATTTGATAGAGAAAAGTTAATTTACTCATTACTGTTATCCTCCTGTGGTTGTCTTTCTGTTCTGATGACTACTTTTCTTTGCTTGTCTGCGTTATGTTCAACACTTGAATTTTCGGGTTCTTCTGTTGACCCGTCTTGCTGTTCTGAATTAATAGTATCGTCACTGTCGGTCTGCTCTGCATTTGGTGAGGTCTTTAGGTTTTCATTTTTCTTCTTTTTCTCACCGCTTGCTTCATAAAAATCCGAGTCAATCACAGGACAGTATGTTTGGATTATGTTATTGAATAACTCGGAACGGTTGGCATAATGAATTTCACGGTTTTCGTTTTCCATGACCTCATACTTTTCCTCAAACTTAATACCCCATTTGAAATACAATTTCAGTTTGACTTTTATCGGATAAAAGACTGTTTTCATAACAACAAATGTGCCTTTTGGAAGTGACTTCAACTCATCGGGAGTCATCAATGGTCGTTCAATCATTTGCAAGGATTGTGACAAATCATTTTTGCTCCTACTGACAGAACCACTCATAACGGTACGACTGCCAAGTGCTTATGATAACACTTCTGCACTTGTGCTGTTGGGAGCAAAACCGTCAAAGATGGTCAGCTGTGTGTTGTCTATGATAACATCAGCACCCTCTTTGCCGTAATTCTTCTCCAACTGTGCAAAGGATTGGATTATCGGAACTATCTGCAACCGCCTTGAACGGGAAGCGTAGAACATCATCTCTGCCGAATCAATCTTCGGCAAGGTTCCAAATTCATCGCAGAAGAATACACAGCGCTTTTTCAGTACACCGCCGTTTTCGTCTGCAACTGAAAGTATTTCACGGTAGAGCTGTTGGATTATAAGCGAAACCATAAAGAAAGTGTTGGGGTTCTCCTCGGGCATTACAATGAAGATAGCACACTTTTGATTGCAGAATTTTTCAGCGTCTATCTCTGTATCAAAACACAAAAGCTGTTCAAGCTGAGAGTCAAGAAACGCATTCAGCCTTGAAAGTGCCGTACTCATGACGCTTGATATACTCTGCTCAGCTGTGTTCAGCGCCGCCCCTGCAAACCATTTTGCCTTGTGGTCATCGGGAAGATAATCCATTAATAACTGAAACTGATTTTTGCCTTTCTTATTGGTTGGAGCAAGTAACTACTGAATGATTTTGAATACCGAAACAATATGTCTCTCTTCGGGTTCGCAAAACTCTGAAACAAACAGAATAGTTGCTGTTAAAAGTCCCTCTGCCGCATCATAGAAGTAAGCGTTCCGTCCGAATGAAGCCTAGTCCATACCCGAAAGAATAATCGTTTTTGAAATGATTTTTTTACAAATAAAAAGGCAACCGTTCTAATCAAAAATTAAAACAATTGCCAAAAAAATAGTCGAAATTACCGTTAAATAATTTCGACTATAAATATATTATCACTATTTATTTGGATATTCATCATATGTTCTTCCATCTAACAATCTTCCTGTTTTCTTTTTATTAATGCCCCCCCATTGTTTAAAAAAGAAAGCAGTATTAGAAGTTCTAGCTTTGTCTAACAGGTCCAAAACCCACTTTTCATCAATATACCTAGCACTTGGTCCGGATTCTCCACCTACAATTATCCAATCAATGTTTTGTAGATTTATGTCTGTAAGCTCAGATAATAAAGGCTCAGCAGAAATAAATTTAATATAAGCATCACATTCACGCAAAAAATCAACTCTATTAATATACTTATTATTTTCAACCGTGACACCCATCCAAATATTATTCGTCCAATTAATCATAGAATTCAAAGTTGCTAATCTTTCAGGGCGCTTTGTTAATACTTGAAATTGATGTTGAGGACATTCATTCATAGTTTTAAATATTCTCAAAATAATTTCATCTGGTACATCATCATGAAAAATATCAGACATAGAATTTACGAATATTTTTAATGGTTTTTTCCATTGTTTAGGTTCTTCTATGAGATCCTCATGTACTGTAACATCAAATCCATTTTTGTAACGGGGATTATGCATTGCTTTTAATCTTTTAGCTAAACGAGAGGCATAACAATTTACACAGCCATCAGAAATTTTAGAGCAACCAGTAATTGGGTTTCAGGAGGCTTCAGTCCATTCAATTTTAGATTTTAATGACATATTATCTACTCCAATATTATTTTTCTAAATTTGAATTCACGGTTACTTGTAATACGCTTTCTAATTAATTTTCCTTCAATATCTATCAATTCGATTAATCCAAGAATATCAAGTGATTCAATTTGCTTTTTTGACATCATCAGAAGTATAGGATGTAACAGAAAAAGAAACACTCATAGAATATCTATCTATGTACTCTAATAGTCTTTCACAGGTAAAAGTTGTATTGAATAAAGTTGGACCAGCCTTTAACATATCGGTAATTAATTTCCTGAAATTTTCATTAACATCATCTTCCCTTGTAAAAAAAGAAAGACATCCGACCTTTTTACTATCAAATATAAATTCCTTAGCGTTATTATTACTTTTTTTAACCATAACTTTTTTCATTTCTAAGATATCCTTATGATTTTTAGTCAAAAGTACAATTTGATGACTTGTTTTGACACTATCATCTTTTAAAAAAGTAAAAGGTAAGGCAAATAATTTGTAAGACCTTGTAAAATGGGAATACTCAGATTTGATCTTATAATACAGATTTTTAATAAACAACTCTAATAACAAATCAGCCTTTTTATTCTGACTCATTTAACACATAAAGCATTTGAATATTGATCTCCAAACAAATCTAACATATCCTCATAATGATTAGATTTTGACAAATCTTGAAGAATTCTATTTGAATTAAAAAACAAAATACAATCTGAACCAATGGGTTTAACAAGACTCCAAATTAAATTAGTACTGATATCTTTATAGCCCCAAGGATCTATAAAAGAAAAAATAGGCGAGCCAGAATTCAAAATGGCTCAAGATTAAAGTTACAAACATGTTCGTGAGTTATTATAGGTTTATGAATGATTGAATTATAGTAACTCACGAACATGAGTTATTATAGGTTTATGAATGATTGAATTATAGTAAATATGATTTATTATATTCTCTTTCAAGCAATTTACAAAATTTTGGTTCTCGTCATTAAAAACAAAATGCACTTTATTTGCTGCAACCCTATTTTTCATATTTGCAAGCATATTCATTATTTCTATAGGAGTTGAACAAGTACCATCTTTATAAACACCAGGACCTGAGAATAAATCAATATAGTATATATCCCTATCTTTTCCCCACTTAGAATTAGAAATAATATTAAGATATATATTAAGATATATATTAAGAAAATTTATAACAATCTCAGTCTTTCCTCTAGATTTTTCTTTTTGCTCGTTAAAAAAATTATCAGTCGTTGCCGAACCAGCAGGCATAATAAAACCTCCGTTCACAATAAAATAATATTTGTGAACTATTTTAACATAACAAAGTGTATTTATCAAGCAAAAATGAAAAGCAGTACACTTGGTGTACTGCTTTTTGGCTCCCCCAACTGGGCTCGAACCAGTGACATCATGATTAACAGTCATGCGCTCTACCGACTGAGCTATGGAGGAATATAGAGCAAAACACCCTTATGGGTGTATTGCTTTGTGTTGGCATCTCCCTATTTTCCCAGGCCGTCACCAGCCAAGTATTTTCGGCACCACTGAGCTTAACTTCTGTGTTCGGT
>CALYBM010000073.1 GCA_944412525.1 uncultured Ruminococcus sp.
AGAACTTGAGGTAATGCTCTCCGACGGCACAATTTGCGTTGTCAATTCGGGGGAAGTAACAGTACAGGGGATTTACTGATATCGAATACTAATATACAAACCGCCCAAGGCAGTGTCTTACAGCTAACTGTCTTGAGCGGTTTTTGTTTCGTGATTTTTTAAAGGACAGAACTAATACTAATACCTGATTAAATCCCAAAAATCTTTTTGGCGATAAATTTAAAACACACAACAAAGGGGCGGATACCGTTTCCGCCCCACAGAGTTATTATTTTTCGGTTTGATTATTTAAGCGTGTCCAAACACTGTTTAAAGGTTTCAATAATATACCATGCGTCATCGTCCGAAAGCGTAGTATTCATCGGCAGAGTAAGCTGATTTTTGTGCATATTGTAGGCGTTCGGATAATCGGAAATCTTAAAGCCTCTCTTGCTGTATGCCGAGAGCATCGGCAGCGGCTTAAAATGAACATTACACATAATTCCGTTTTCTGCCATCATATTGTAAAATTTATTTCTGTACTCCGCGTCCTTGCCGATAAAGCGTACAAAATAAAGATGTCCGCTGCTGCGGTGACTTTCATCGCAGTGGTTAAGCACCTGAATCGGCAAATCCTTAAATTCCTCGTTGTAAAGCTTTATAAGCTCGTGTCTTCTTTCGAGAATTTTATCATATCTTGAAAGCTGGGCCACTCCCAACGCCGCAAGAACATCGGGCATATTGCACTTATACTGAGTATCAACAACATCATACTCCCACGCCGCAACCTTATTCTTTTGATATGCGTCCTTTGTCTGTCCGTGAAGCGAGAGGAGCATATATTGCCTGTACATTTCGTCTTCGTCAATTCCATCGTGAGGTCTGTGCACAGCCGCACCGCCCTCAGCGGTGGTCATATTTTTTACTGCGTGGAAACTGAAATTTGTAAAGTCAGCTATTTCACCGCACATTTTGCCGTGCCTCATAGCACCGAAAGCGTGGGCACTGTCAGCCATTACAAATACCCTGCCGAATTTTTCCTGAATTTCGTTTTTGGGACGAAAAACGCTCTTTTTGCGTTCAACCGCCTCAAAAATCCTGTCATAATCACACAAAACGCCTGCAATATCAACAGGAATAATAGCCTTTGTATTATGATTGATTGCTTCCTCCATCTTGTCATAGTCCATCTCAAAGCTGCCGCTCTTGCAGTCGATCATAACGGGCTTTGCACCGACATGATAGATAATGGAAGCAGTCGCCGTATATGTGTATGCAGGCACAATAACCTCGTCGCCCGGTCCGATTCCCAAAATACGCAGTGTAAGCTCTGCACATGAGGTCTGGGATGACAGACAAACCGCCCTGTTTACATTGCAAAACTTCGCAATTCTGCTTTCAAAAAGCTTTGTTTCTGGGCCCGTGGTAAGCCAGCCTGATTTTACTACTTTAATTGCCTCATCTATTTCCGCCTGTGAAATATCAGGCGGTGAAAAAGGAATATTTCTCATTAAAATTCTCCCTTGCGTCATAATGACTTATCGGATAATTACGCTTTTATCAGCATTAAATCAAATGTATTCGTATATTATACAACAACAAATGGTAAATGTAAAGTTTTAGAGCAAAAATCCGACTTATATTACAAAGCCCGTCCTGTTTTTTGTTTAAAAACCGTCTTATTTACGATTTACCCGTTTACCGCAGGACTAAGACTTATAAAACCGCCTGAAAACTGTTTTACCGCACAGAACAAAAAGCGGCTTGCCGACATTTGACAAACCGCTCTGCGTTAAAATACCACGCCTTTGTAATCGTTTAATTTTTCAAAATTTTATGTTTATGCAGTGACTTTTACCACATACAGCAAATTAGTTTTCCGAAAGCTGCTTTGCAAATATCTTTTTAAAAACAAAGCGTACAAACGGTCCTGCATAAAATATTTGCCAGAACAGTGCCATGGGAAAGTTTCTGACGGTTATTCCGAGCCAAGTCGGAATAACATTTGACACCCCCGAATAGTTAAACAAAATTGTTGCAAAAAAGCTCATAAACGGGCACATAAAGCAAACCGTAAGAGATGATATTGCAAGAATAATAAAAATCGGCTGAGTTTGCTGAGGGTTTAAGATTTTAAACGCTATCTTCTTTGTTACCTTTCCTACAAAGAAGAACTCAAGCAAAAATGCAATAACGCACATAATCGGCAGTTCCGCAAGGGCGTATAAAAATATGCTGTTGCTCATTCCCCCGTTTTCGATAGCTATGTTGTAGCAAACCATTGCGTAAACCATAACTAAAACCATTATCACTGTAAATACGACATCTTGAAATTTTGTTTTCGGCATAACCGCACCCCTTAAAAATAAAATAACGAACAACTAATCTAAGTGTTGTTCGTTATCATTTCAAGAATGTTCGTTTCCAATTTTTACCTTAATATGCTGTTTTATTCGCATTATAACACATATTTTTATTTTATGTAAGTATTTTTTTAAAATTTTTTTATCTTTCCCGTAAAAACTGATTTATTCTTCCCTTAAACACATGACGAAAACTGCTTGAATTTATGATGATATATTATATAAACATTAATAAATTATTTTTTAATTTTTATTTACCTCTTTAGAAAACTGTGGTAAAATAGAGTAAATGTGTCAGCTTGGTGCAATATGGATGTTTTGTGCTGTAGATTTAACAGCATGACGGTTATAAAACTCTGATTGATTTTTATACGATGATTATCACCTTTGCATCCCGACACGCAGCACTGACTAAAATACAGGAGGTTTATTTTAATATGCCTAACACCAAAGCTAAAAGCTTGCCTCAGTCACGCTCTTTAAGAGATCAGGGAAAGCTCAAGGCGTTTTTCTCAAACAACCGTTTTATAATTTTGTCATTTGCCATACCTTTTGTCATAATGACAATAGCTTTCGGTTTAATGGGAGTTTCTCCCGTGGGCTTTATCAGTGATATTGTCAATAATATCGCATCACTGTTCACAGGCAACCCCGCCCGCTCCGTTGACGCAGGCGACCAGCAGATACTTGTAACCGACCTGTGGCATCAATACTATCCGTTTCTTGTTGATTTTCAGGACAAGCTAAAGAACGGCGAATCACTGTTTTGGTCATGGACCCAGGGCGGCGGCGTAAACTACTTTGCTTTGATGTCCTACTACCTTGCAAGTCCGCTGAACTTTGTTTCGGTATTTATACCGAGTGATTGGCTAAGGGAATTTCTCATGTTCTCCGTAGTGATCAAGGTTGCGTGTGCAGGTATGTTTATGGCAATCTTTCTTCGCAGCGTTTTTAAAAAGAACGATTTTTCACTCGTTGTATTCGGCTGCTGTTTCGCATTCTGTGCGTTCTTCATGGGCTACTACTGGAACACAATCTGGCTTGACACGGTGTGCATAACTCCGCTTGTTGCACTCGGAGCAGTAAAACTTTTGACCGAAAATAAGTTCCGTCTTTATGTTGTGTCACTCGCACTTTCGCTGCTTGCAAACTACTATATCGGACTTTTCAGCTGTATATTCGTGCTTCTCATTTTCATCGCCTACAACATTGTAAAATGGCAGGGCTTCAAGGCATTTTTTACAAAGCTTTTGACAACCGGCGTATTTTCACTTATAGCAATCGGAATTACCGCGTTTTTCCTGCTTCCTGCATTTTTCGGACTGCAAAACACAAACGCAACCGGAAGCACATTCCCCAATACCTTTGACATAAATATCGGCGAGACTGACGATTTGCTCGGCGTCCTTTCAGCTATAAAAGAAATCATATCTAACTTTATCACATTTATTCCGCCTGCAACAAAAGAGGCTGACGCACTGCCGAATATTGCCTGCGGAACAGCTTCCGTTGTACTCGGAATACTTTTCCTTACTTCAAAGAAAATTACCTTAAAGGAAAAAATCGTTGATTTGTGCCTTATTTTCTTTATGATAATAAGCTGTATAATCAGACAGCTCGACTACATATGGCACGGTTTCCATTTTACAAATATGATACCGTACCGCTTCAGCTACCTTATTAGCTTTGTGCTTGTAGTAATGGCATTCAGAGCGTTTATGCTCATTGATTTCAGCTCCTGCTGGGACATCTTGCTCGCGGCTCTCGGAACGGCTCTCGTTATACTGCTTGCCGTCGGCACTCAGGAAGCTTACACAATCATCGGAACATCTATAGCCGCTGTTGTTTTGTGTACTGTTCTCTTCCTGTACACCAGAAGAATCGTACCAAAGCAGGTTGCACTCATTGTGCTGTCGGTTGTCATAATAGGCGAAAGCGTTGCAACGGCGTATATCGGCGTCAAAACAACAAGCGTTACCTCAACATATGATTATCCGAGGGGCGGAGAAGCTACAGCACAGGTTATTGACTATATGGACAACCTTGAAAAAGACACAACGGAGCTTTGGCGTGCCGAAACCACCACAACACAAACCCTAAACGACGGCTCGCTCAACGGCTACAACGGACTTTCAATGTTCAACTCAATGGCAAATGTTGATATGACACGCTTCTTTGAAAACTTCGGTATGATGGGCTGGAAGAGCGGTAACAGGTACACATATGCCGAGGGCTCTCCGGTTACAAATATGTTTATGAACCTAAAATATATAATTGCCCGTGACGGAACATACCGCAACACATATGATCTAAACGAAGTTTATAATGCCGGCAATGTAACGCTTTTGGAAAATGAGCATTATATTCCAATGGGCTTTATGGTGAACAGCGATCTTTCTCAGTGGGTAGAAAACGACAACGAGGATCAGTTCAATCCCTTTGACACACAGAGCGAATTTTTCAAGCTTGCAACAGGTATTGAAGAACCTGTATATACTCCGCTTGAGGTTGTTTCACAGGGACATTATGACAACACAAAATTCACAGTCAACAAATCATCGTACGGCATCTATACATTCAGCTGTACGGACGCATCTGTAACACCTCATGTCAAGTGGAACTATGAGGCTCCGAAAGACGGATATTACTGCATGTATGCAAAAATTTCCGGCGGCGACAACATAACCATAATGCAGAACGATACGGCACAGACATCTACCTATAATATGTCACGCCCCTACATAGCCTGCATAGGCTACTTTAACAAGGGCGACAAAATATCGGTATATTCACAGCTTGAACAAGGACAGTCGGGTTCGGCACAGGTTTATGTAAACCTGCTTAATCAGGATGTTTTTGAACAGGGCTACGAAACAGTCAGCAAAGATGTTATGACTACTACAAAGCTTACAGGCAACTCAATGGAGGGCACAATAAATGTAAGTGAGGACGGTTTGTTCTACACATCAATCCCGTATGAGGAAGGCTGGACAGCCGAGGTTGACGGCAAAGCCGTTGAAATCACACCTGTAGGCGGCTCACTTATAGCCTTTAACCTTACAAAGGGCGAACACGATATCAAGCTTGTTTACTATCCCAAGGGATTTTGGCCCGGATTTGCACTGACCTGTGTGTGCATTGCAACCTTTGCACTGCTGTGCGTTTACACATACATCTACAGAAAACGCAAAAAGAAAAACGCTGTAAGCACCGTTACAAATTCACAGTCTGAGCAAACGGAAGATGACAAAACAGAATAATCATTAAATTTAGAGGGCGGATCGTTTCCGCCCTTTATTTTTGCAAAGTTAAGCTGCTTTTTATCACGGCTTTTGCACGCCGCTGCACACCTTCGTGTTTACGAAAATTCAGATTTGATTTACTTTTGTTTGTTTTAATATACATATTTAATTAAACACACAAACGGGGACGGTTGAATTTCTACCGTCCCTGTTATCCGTTCCAAAAAGCTTATCTACCCAAAGCAAAATCTTTGCCGTTTGATTAAGATAATAAGATATCTGTTATATAATAAAATACGCAAAATATACGCAAAAAAGGGCGGATGCAATCCGCCCTTTCCGTTTAATACAGTGTTATTCAGCTTTCTGTTCCTCGCTGTCAGACTCGGCTTTTTCAGTCTCACGGTCAGCAACAACCGTGTACTCTTCTGCTTCCGATTCCTCGTTTTCCGAATTTTCGTCTTGCTGTGAGTCCGACTTTTCATCATCGCCGTTGTCATCAAGCACATCTGCCTCAACGCCGCCCTCAAGCACGGAACTTTCGGGTTCAGCCTCCGCAACAATTTCATTCTCAAGCTCAAATCCGCTTAGGAATGTGTAAGGAATACCGTATCCGAGAGCAACGCTTGCAAGCGTTACGATAACATTAACTCCGCCGCCCTGTGCTGCAAAAACTTCATTTAAGGGAAGACCCGGAGCTATTGAAGCGATAATTATGTACAGTGACGGCAAAACAAGCACGATAAGCGTTACAATCGAAAAACGCTTTATTGCCTTTCCGTCGCCTACTCTTGTAGCATAGAAAATAAGAAGACCGAATACAACATACAGCGCGATAGATACTACCTCGCCGACAATTGTATCAAGCGTGCTTGTGAATTGAGTAAAGAAATGTGCACATACAATATAAGCAATAATCAGGAATGCAGAGAAAAACAAATTTGCGGTTTCTCTTTTATCAGGTTTTTTCAAAATAATAACCTCCGTACATTAATTTTTCAATAATTCTATCATTGAATTGTGACAGTTTTGTGAAGTTTTTATGTTGTGCAAAACAAATACACATTATAAAAAACAGTTTTCTTCACTTGGTATTCTGTCTCGCTTTAAGCATTTGTTTATACATATGGCAGAGATTTTTATATAATGAAAATCTTTACCGTTTATCTGTTTATTAAAATTCTCACAGCTATATTAACTAACACAAATCAACTTTTAATTTTTGCCGCGAAGCAAGCCCAGCCGTTTTCTATATGCTCCTCTATAATGTCAAAATGTTTGCTCACCGACTGCTTCACCTCATCGGCTCTCGTGTCAATTATTCCGCTCATTATATACACGGCTCCGCTTTTCATAAAGTCTCGGATTCCCTCCGACAAAAACATTATTGCGTCCGCCACAATATTTGCGAGCACAATATCGTATTTTCCCTCCACCTTATCGGTAAAACTTCCGCAAATGGCGGTATAGCGGTCGCCGACTCCGTTTATTTCAGCGTTTTCCGCCGCAGTACGCACGGCAGTTTCGTCGATATCAACGCCTACCGCAGTATCGGCTCCGAGCAAAAGCGTAGCAATAGATAGTATTCCGCTGCCGCAACCGACATCAAGCACGTGGTCGCCCTTTTTCAGGTATTTTTCGCACATTTCAAGACAAAGCCTTGTAGTTTCGTGGCCGCCCGTACCAAACGCAAGTCCCGGGTCGATATTAAGCACAATCCTGCCGTTTGCATCGTAATCGTCACGCCAGCTCGGGCGAATGAGCAGTCTGTCGCCCACCTCGATGGGATTAAAATACTTTTTCCAGTTGTTTCGCCAGTCCTCCTCGGCACAGTCAAGAAGCTCAATAGAATGTTCAATGCCCTGTGCATTGTAGCGCTCCGACAAAAACGCCACCGCCTCCGACGGAGAAACATCAGGCTCAAGGTATATATGGACAAACGCCTTTTGCCTGTCCTTGTTCAAAAGCTCCTCGTCAATCAGGTCAATGTGGGCAATATCCTCAACCTCCTGCTCAAGGTTTGTGTAATCCTCAATATAAATGCCGTAAGGCACAACAACATTTGCAATATCGCTTGCTTCGTCAATTCTTTTTGCGTCTACCGCAATTTTAATTTCCGTCCACTTCTCCATATATCCTCCGAAATACACACTTTAATAATTTATGAATATTTTATCATTATGAAATTTTAAATATTCTTCTCTGCCTTCTACGGGTAAATACTCATACTTTCCCTCTTTGAGGCATAATTTGCTTATTGTGCTCTTTGACAGCGAGGGAGAAATTATCATTTCTTTTTCTTTAGTAAATGTTATTAACCCTCTGTCAAACAGTTTGTCATACAAAGGCGTTAAAATAAAACCGTTATAAATATCCAATTTTTCTCTATCGTTTGAAAAACACCATGGCTTGATATGGCTTGCAATCAATAATCTTTGATCTGTCACCCTTGTTAAGGGACAGTATTTTAATTGTTTTAGGAGCAAATCCCGATATTTATGCTGTAATGTTCTTACTTTAGCCAACACTTCTTTTTCGGTTACACCGACTCGATAATTTACAGGCAGCAAATTAGTTGTATCATAATCTAACAAAGCGTAGGTAGCTTCGTCAATCTTCTTAAATGTTTTGCCCAAATCACGGTATAAAACACCTCTGATACCTGCTTCCCATTCTTTTGATTTTTTTGCGTTGGGATAATATTTCTCAATATCGTTGTAAATCATTTGCAGCGTTGCAATTCCGTTATATTCCTGCATCACTGATTTTATCGCTTCAACCTTTGTCAACATTATCACCGCACTTTTTATTTTTCCCGTATATTTTACCGTTTTAAGTATTATTTTATCACAAAAAAATTTAAGATTCAACAAAAAGTCGAGTACCTCGACACGCAATTCGAGCAGACAGCTTGATATTATCAGGCCTTCTTTGCCCGACCGTTTTCGAGCAGTTTCCTATAAAGCAAAAAAGCCTTGTGACACCGTGTTCACAAGGCTTTTATAAATACTAAAAAATTAATTGCCTGTTATTACTCGTTAAAGAGGTTTTTCAGCTTTTCAAAAAAGCTCTTTCTCTGAGCGTAATTTTTTTCAGAAGTTGTGCTGTCAAGCTCCTTTATAAGCTCTTTTTGCTTTGCGCTTAAGTTTTTAGGCACTTCAATCGTTATTCTCACATACTGGTCTCCTCTGCCTCTGCCTCCGAGGTGGGGTATACCCTTGCCCTTGAGTTTAAAGACATCGCCCGGCTGTGTGCCCTCGTGAATAGTGTAGGACACCTTGCCGTCAAGCGTCGGAACAACAAGCTCCGCACCGAGAGCCGCCTGCGCAAAAGTTATCGGGGTGTCGCACCATACATCATCGCCCCTGCGCTCGAAAATGGGATGCGGACGCACATTTACATAAACATGCAAATCACCCGCAGGTCCGTTGTTATAGCCTGCGTTGCCTCTTCCGCCTACATTCAAAATCTGCTGATCCTTGATACCTGCGGGAATAGTTACATCAACCGTCTTGTTTTTGCGCTGTCTGCCCGAACCGCCGCACTTACGGCAGGGATTGTCTATAATTTTGCCCTTGCCGTGGCAGGCGTCACAGGTACGCTGGGTCTGAACAACACCGAACGGCGTCCTCTGGTTTAGAGTAACTCTGCCCGAACCGCCGCAAGCTGAACAGGTCTTAGGCGTCGAACCCGCCTGAGCGCCCGTTCCGTGACACTCGCCGCAGGTTGTAACGCAGTTGTAGCTTATATTCTTTTTACAGCCTTTTGCCGCCTCTTCAAAGGTGATATAAACGCTTGCCTCAACATCGCTGCCTCTCATCGGGGCGTTTGCGTTTGATGAGCGTCTGCCTCCAAAGCCTCCGAAAAAGCTTGAGAATATATCGTCGAGGTCGATTCCCTGTCCGAACGGACTTGAACCGCCGGCACCGCCCGCACTGAAATTGGGGTCAACTCCCGCGTGTCCGAACTGGTCGTAGCGAGCCCTTTTGTCCTTGTCGGACAAAACCTCGTAAGCCTCGTTTACCTCTTTGAATTTTTCTTCACACTGTTTGTCACCCGGATGAAGATCAGGGTGATATTTTTTGGCGCTTTGCCTGTATGCCTTTTTTATTTCCTCGTCGCTTGCACCCTTTTGAACGCCAAGCACCTCGTAATAATCTCTTTTTTCAGCCATAAATACACTCCCTGATAATCTGTACCCATGCTACACTCAACAAAGGAGCTGCTATGACAAACAGCTCCTTTGACAAACCGTTACACATTAATTATTTGTTGTTGTCGTCAACATCCTTGAAATCGGCGTCGTAAACATTAGGGTCGCCGCTGCCGTTTTGCTGTGCATTTCCCATATCAGGGGCACCCTGCTGCGGGTTACCCTGAGGAGCGGCCTGCTGATAAAGCTTTGCGGAAACATCATAAAGCGCCTTCTGCAGATCTTCCTTAGCCGCCTTCATCATATCGGCGTCATCCTTTGAGATTGCCTCTTTAAGAGCGGAAATCTTTGTGTTAAGGGTGTTCTTGTCATCTTCCGCAATCTTATCGCCGCTGTCGGTTATGAGCTTTTCAGCCTGATAAACCATATTTTCAGCCTCGTTTTTAGCGTCTACTGCCTCACGGCGCTTTTTGTCCTCGGCAGCATACTGTTCAGCTTCCTTGACAGCCTTGTCGATGTCTTCCTTGCTCATATTTGTTGAAGATGAAATTGTAATCTTCTGTTCCTTACCTGTTCCGAGGTCCTTTGCCGATACATTTACAATACCGTTTGCATCAATGTCAAATGTAACCTCAATCTGCGGAACACCGCGCATTGCGGGAGCAATTCCCGTAAGAGCAAACAGACCGAGCTGCTTATTATCACGGGCAAACTCACGCTCACCCTGAAGAACATTGATTTCAACCTGTGTCTGGTTATCAGCCGCGGTTGAGAAAATCTGGCTCTTCTTTGTAGGAATAGTTGTGTTTCTGTCAATAATCTTTGTCATTACGCCGCCCATTGTTTCAACACCGAGTGAAAGCGGAGTAACATCAAGAAGCAAAAGTCCGTCAACCTCGCCGCCGAGTACGCCTGCCTGAATAGCAGCGCCGATTGCTACGCACTCATCGGGGTTAATGCCCTTAAACGGCTCCTTGCCGATAAGCTTCTTAACAGCTTCCTGAACAGCGGGGATTCTTGAAGAACCGCCAACCATAAGAACCTTGTCAATCTGACCGATCTGAAGTCCCGAATCAGAGAGAGCGGAACGAACAGGACCCATTGTAGCCTCAACGAGGTCTGCGGTAAGCTCATCAAACTTTGCTCTTGTGAGTGTAAGATCAAGGTGCTTAGGACCTGTCTGATCGGCTGTGATAAACGGAAGATTGATAGACGATGTTGTTACGCCCGAAAGCTCGATCTTAGCCTTTTCAGCAGCTTCCTTTAATCTCTGCATAGCCATTTTATCGGTTGAAAGGTCGATACCTGTTTCTGTTTTGAATGAAGAAACCATCCAATCGATGATTCTCTTGTCGAAGTCGTCGCCGCCGAGACGGTTGTTACCTGCGGTTGCCAAAACCTCCTGAACGCCGTCGCCCATTTCGATGATAGATACATCGAATGTACCGCCGCCGAGGTCATATACCATAACCTTCTGGTCGTTTTCCTTGTCAACGCCGTAGGAAAGAGCTGCGGCAGTAGGCTCGTTGATGATTCTCTTTACATCAAGGCCTGCGATTTTACCTGCGTCCTTTGTAGCCTGACGCTGTGCGTCGGTAAAGTATGCGGGAACGGTGATAACTGCCTGTGTAACAGGTTCGCCGAGATAAGCTTCTGCGTCGGCCTTTAGCTTCTGAAGAATCATTGCGGAAATTTCCTGCGGAGTATAATTCTTACCGTCGATAGAAACCTTGTGAGCAGTACCCATCTCTCTTTTAATGGAAGATACCGTTCTCTCGGGGTTTGTGATGGCCTGACGCTTTGCAACCTGGCCTACCATTCTTTCGCCGTCCTTTGAAAACGCAACTACGGACGGGGTTGTTCTTGAACCCTCTGCGTTTGCGATAACTACAGGCTCGCCGCCCTCAATTACTGCTACGCAGGAGTTTGTTGTACCTAAATCTATACCTATTGTCTTTGCCATAATAAATTCCTCCAATAAATTTTATATTTTTATATAAGTAATATGCATTAAACTAAATTTGCTTAACAGTTTGCAACCTGCACCATGGCGTGGCGAATAATTTTGTCGCCGATTTTGTATCCTGTCTGAAAAACCTGTGCAATGGTGTTTTCCGCAAGCTCTTCGTTTTCAACCTTTGAAATCGCGTTGTGCAGATTGGGATCAAATTCATCGCCTACTTTGCCGAATGCCTCGATTTTGAGTTTTTCAAAGGATTTTTCGAGCTGATTTGAAATAAGCTCAACGCCCTTTATAATTTCGGGGTCCGCGTTTGTAAGATTTTCAAGTGCCATTCTTACGCTGTCAGCCACGGGCAAAAGCTCCGTAACCGCCTTTGCCGTTGCGTCATCGTAAAGTGACAGCTTTTCGTTTGCAGTACGCTTGCGGTAATTGTCATACTCCGCGGCAAGTCTGATATATTTATCCTTTTGAGCCTTTAGCTCCTCTTCAAGCTTTGACACCTTGTCGTCGCTTTCAGCCTGTGCATCAGGCGTTTCCTCCTTTGCCCCGGCTGTCTGCTCCTTTTTGTCTTTCGTCTCTTTAGTTTCTTTTATCTCTTCGTCGATTTCCTGTTTTTTCTTTGCCATTTTTATCCTCCTTCGGGGACTATTGTTGTATTTCTATAAGCTCGCTTATCAGCGTTCCCACCGTTTGAGAAACACTCTCAAGAATTGAAATTACTCTTGCGTAATCCATTCTCAGCGGTCCCACAACCGCAATCACACCCGACGGCTTTGAATCCACCGTATAGCGTGTTGCGACTACCGAGCTTTTGGAAAGCTCCGTTCTGCTGTTTTCCCTGCCTATTACGGTACAAGTATCAATAGGCAGGTTTAAGAGCATTGACGAAAGGTCGTGCTCGTTGTTTAAAAACTCAAACATACCTCTTGCCGCCGCAAAGTCAACCTCGGACAAAAGCATAAGCTTTGAATATCCGCTGTGACATATGCTGAT
>CALYBM010000074.1 GCA_944412525.1 uncultured Ruminococcus sp.
GCTCTGTCGGGCTTTACGATGTTAAAAAGCTTGAGTACGACAGTTTGTACTCCTCTGAAATGAATCGGTCTTGATTTACCGCAAAGCTCTGTTGTAAGACCGTTCATATCAACATATGAGCAAAAGCCGTCTGTGTACATCTCTTCGGGCTGCGGGTGAAAAATCAAGTCAACTCCTGCGTCTTTGCAAAGCTGGGAGTCTTTTTTTTTTTTTTTCGGATAGCTCTCCAAATCCTCTGTTGTGGCAAACTGCATCGGGTTTACAAAAATGCTGACAACTACCTTGTCGTTGTTCTTTCTTGCCGCGTCGATAAGGCTTTTGTGACCCTCGTGCAGATAACCCATTGTGGGGACAAAGCCGATTGTCAGCCCCTCTTTCTTCCATGCGTTTACACGCTTTCTTACATCAATTATTTTATCGCATATATCCATAATACTTTACCTCCAAAAGCATCAGTACAGACTGTTTATAATTTCATCGTCAATTGCAAAGGTGTGTTCCTCCGACGGAAACGCACCGCTTTTTACATCGGAAATATACTGTGAGAATGCGTCTTTCATCGTGCTTCCGATTTGTGCGTACTGTTTTACAAACTTTGGCTTGAAATTCGGGTACATCGCAAGCATATCCTGATATACAAGCACCTGACCGTCACAGCCCGCACCCGCTCCTATTCCGATTGTCGGAATTGAAATGCTCTGAGAAATCTTTTCGGCAAGTTTTGCAGGCACACATTCCAAAACTACGGCAAATGCTCCAGCTTCTTCAACGGCTCTTGCTTCGTCAAGAAGTTTTTGAGCCGCCTGCCTGCCCTTGCCCTGTACCTTGAATCCGCCGAAGGCGTTTATTGACTGAGGTGTAAGTCCAAGGTGAGCGCAGACGGGAATAGAAGCGTTTACTATTGCCTTTATATGCTCGCAAAACTCTGCTCCGCCCTCAAGTTTTACAGCCTGTGCCTTGCCCTCCTTTACAAGCCGTCCTGCGTTTACAACGGCGTCATAGACTGAGGTTTGATACGACATAAACGGCATATCGGTGATGACAAGTGCGTTTTTCGCTCCTCTTGCGACCGCTCTGCTGTGGTGTATCATATCTTCCATGGTGACAGACAGTGTGTCGTCATATCCCAGCACTACCATTCCCAATGAATCGCCGACGAGTATGGAGTTTACTCCCGCTTCGTCAATGAGGCGTGCGGTTGTGTAATCATAGGCGGTAAGCATTGTAAGCTTTTCGCCGTTTTTCTTTGCGTCTTTAAATGTAACTGAAGTGTTTTTCATCTGAATCCTCCTCAATCAGCACAAGCCGTGACTTAAAAAGTCATCAAGCTTTGAATAATCCCTGCTTTTGTTTTTCTCTTTGGCAAGCAAAACAAGTCTTTTTGACAGCAAAAGATGAATTAGTTTTTCTTCTCCCTCAAGACTGCCCAAGTGATTTTTTACCGTTTGACAGTCGCATCTCTCAACGGGACCCGTAAGGGCGTTTACGCATCCGTTTTCCACGACGCTCTGCACATTGCCGAGTACGAGATTTTTTGTCGCACTTAATGCTTCTTCTCTTGTAAACCCGCATTTTTCAAGCAGGCCGTAGCCTAAATCAAGCAAGGCCGTTACATCGTTGCTCAAAACGCTTGCGGCGGTATGATAAAGTCTTTTTTTGCTTTTATCGATTCGGCACACGGTATTGCCGAGATTTTCAAAAAGAGCTTTGAGGGTGCTGACTGCATCTGTATTTCCCTCTATAACAAAAAAAGTATTTCCGATACTCTTGTAGGACGATAACTTGTCGCTGAAAGCAAGCATGGGGTGAAGAGAACAAACGCTCACGCCCGAGCCTTGGGAATCGGTAAATACATCAGATGATAATGCTCCACTAAAATGGCATACTATTTTATTTTTTACGGACATATTTTTAATGCAATCCCACACCCCGCCGATCGCTCCGTCGGTCGTTGTGATAAAAAGGGTATCACTAAGATTTACAAGTTCTTCCAAATCGGAAAAGCAGTCCGTTTGAGTAAATTGTGCCGCAAAAGCGGCGTCGTCGGAGTTTATATCATAAAACCCCGAAATTTGAATATTGTTTTCTTTGAGGTATTTGCCGAGCGAAACGCCGACCTTGCCTGCTCCGATAATTCCAATATTCATGCTATCACCTCGTTTCATTACACAGCGATAACACATCATCTGATACAGTTTCAAATATGAATACCGTTCACGATTAATATAACACAAATATAAGAATATTTCAACATTTACGGGCATTTATCCTGCAAACTTTGCATTTACAATATATCGTATCGGTGATAAAATGACGGTAGCAGGAAAAAAGGCGGGATATTTATGGAAAAACAACGAATTGACAGGCAGTTTGAATTTTTGCTTGAAGCTGACAAAGAGAAGTTTATCGAGAGAAAAACTCTGAAAAGCGACGGCAAAACCTTTGAAAATGACGCCGAACACGCATGGCATATGGTGCTTATGTGTATTTTGCTCGGTGAATACTCAAACGAAGATATAGATATGCTTAAAACAATTTCAATGATAGTAATTCACGATATTGTGGAGATAGATGCGGGGGATACCTATGCTTATGACAGCGAGGCTAAAAAGTCACAGCGGGAGCGTGAGTTAAAGGCGGCAAAACGCATTTTCGGACTTCTTCCCGACGACCAATGCAAAAAATTTAAGACGTTGTGGGAGGAATTTGAGGAGGGCAAAACCAAAGAGGCAAAGTTTGCCCACGCAATGGACAACATACAGCCCGCAATGCTCAACAACTCAACCGACGGCAAGATGTGGGCAAAAAACAAGGTGAGTCTCAAACAGATTCTTGAAAGAAACAAGAATACCTCAGACGGCTCTGTTACGCTCTGGGATTATGCATATAATAATTTCATTTTACCTAATGTTGAAAAAGGCAGAATAGAAAATGATTAAATGTCAGATGTCTGACGGACTTTCATTTTCTGCCAGCTTAAAAAGCCGTAAATATCGTTTACAAAAAATATCGCAAAGCAAATAACGACGGGTACAAAGGACGGTGCCGATAATGACGCAAGAATCCATAGAGAAACAAGCACCAGGTCGTTTGCCGCGTAGGCGACGGCATAAACGGAACTGCGAAAAAGCGTTAAATATGCCGCAGAGAAGCTTGTAGCTATTGAAAGCGTGCTGAGCACAAGATTTGGAGTATCAAACGCTTTTAATATAAAATAAAATATAAGCGTTGCCGCGGCGGTAAGCACGACAAGAAAAATTTTGTTTTTGCCCGAAAGACTGCTTACCGCAACTTCCCGTGTGCCCTTGTAGGGGTGCCTGTGCCAGCTTACGGCTGTCATAACGGCAATGGGGGCTGTCATACCGAGATATGTTATCATCTCGCCGTAGTAGCGGTACTCAAGAGAGATTACTGCGTATAAAAGGCTGAATATCACCATAAGAACCTGTCCCGCAACATAGCCCTTTGCGACCAAAATCAGAGAAGTAACTCCTATAAGAGAAGTCGCAAGAGTGAGAGGGTTAAACCCGTCTGAAAGAAGAAACGAGGCCGTTACGCAAAGAACCGAAAACAGCCAGAGAAAAAGCTCGAATTTTGAAAGGCTGAGAAACAAATTTTTTATGTATTTCATAGACGCAATACCTCCGAATATTTGCAAATATAAAAATCGGTGTGTTGTTTTGTAAGGACAAAAAAATAAGCGTTCAATATACATATCTTCAAAGACCTAACGATATGTACACGAACGCAGAGCGTTTCCTACCCGGTGGCAGTAACTATTTTGTTTTTGATATTCTACCACAGCGTAAATTTTATGTCAAGCTATTGAATATACTTTTATTTTTGCTATAATACTAATAAAATAAATTTAAAGGAGGCGAAGTTATGAAGTATGTATGCAATGTATGCGGCTGGGAATACGACGAAGCTGTGGGCGATCCCGATAACGGTATTGCTCCGGGCACAAAGTTTGAGGATTTGCCGGACGATTTTGTATGCCCTCTCTGCGGCGTAGGCAAGGATGATTTTTCACCCGCTGAATAAAATTTCAAACAAAAATCAGGCACGCCGAAACTTCGGCGTGCCTGATTTTGTTTATCTGTGAAAGTTAAGTTCAATCTTATCCTTGTCCGATTTAAACACCCTGCAAACAATTCCCGCCGCTTCAAGCATACGCTTTGACGCAATCGTTTCGTCAGAGTCCGCGTATTTGTCATAAAGGTAAACAAGCTCGCTTATTCCCGACTGGATAATAGCCTTTGCACATTCGTTGCAGGGAAAGAGATCAACATACAGCTTCGCACCCTTTAGGTTTTTGCCCCTTGCGTTAAGAATAGCATTGAGCTCCGCGTGAACGACATATTTATATTTAGTGTCTTCGCCCTCACGCTCCCAAGGAAAAACATCGTCCGAACAGCCGTACGGAAAACCGTTGTAGCCTGTTGACAGGATAATGTTGTTTGAGTCAACTATGCAGGCTCCTACCTGGGTGTTTGGGTCTTTGCTTCGTTTTGACGCAAGCAGCGCCACTCCCATAAAATACTCATCCCATGTGATATAATCGTTTCGTTTCATAGCTGCCTCCTAATCGTTGGTGTTCTAAAAAAATTATAACTTAAATATATAAAATAGGCAAGAATTTTATTAAAAATATCGGCTTGATTCGTGAAATCATATTGCATTTGACCCTTATAAACGCAAAAAAGCAGGACGCCGTGCACGACACCCTGCTTTGTTCAGCAAAAGTTTTGTTAAATCCGATATTTTAATTAAGCTTTGCCTACTGAGCCGAAAAGCTCCATTTTCTCTTTTACGGTTGCCTTGATAGCCTCTGCACCGGGAGCGAGGAGCTTTCTGGGGTCAAATCCCTTGCCCTGAAGGTCCTTGCCCTCTTCAATGTACTTTCTTGTAGCTGCTGCAAATGCGAGCTGACACTCAGTGTTTACATTGATCTTTGAAACGCCGAGAGAAATAGCCTTTTTAATCATATCGGCAGGAATACCTGTACCGCCGTGAAGTACGAGGGGCATATCGCCTGTGAGCTGCTGGATAGCGTCAAGAGTTTCAAAGCTGAGACCCTGCCAGTTTTCGGGGTACTTACCGTGAATGTTGCCGATACCTGCTGCGAGCATTGTAACGCCGAGGTCTGCAATCATTTTGCATTCCTGCGGATCTGCGCATTCGCCTGCACCGATTACGCCGTCTTCTTCGCCGCCGATTGAGCCAACCTCAGCCTCAAGTGAAAGACCGAGTTTTTCACAAGTTGCAACGAGTTCCTTTGTTTTTTCAATGTTTTCTTCAATCGGATAGTGTGAACCGTCGAACATTACCGAGCTGAAGCCTGCCTCAATGCAAGCCTTTGCGCCTTCATATGAACCGTGGTCAAGATGAAGTGCAACAGGAACAGTGATCTTGAGCTCTTCGAGCATACCGTTAACCATACCTACTACGGTTTTGTAGCCGCACATATATTTGCCTGCACCCTCGGATACGCCGAGAATTACGGGAGAGTTAAGCTCCTGTGCTGTCAAAAGAATTGATTTTGTCCATTCAAGGTTGTTGATGTTGAACTGACCTACTGCATAGTGGCCTGCCTTTGCTTTTGTAAGCATTTCCTTAGCGTTTACTAATGGCATTTTAATCTTCCTTTTCGTAAAAATATTTCAGCAGAAAAACACTTTCCCTGTTGAGTTAATTTTATTATACAATAAAAACTTTCAAATATAAAGTCTTTTCACAAACTTTTTGATAATTTTTTAACAATTTAACAATTTAAAATGATTATACGGTCATTTTGATGAATAATCACGAAATATTCAGAATTTGCTCACACGCTTGTTTGATAAGCTTATTGCTTTTGAATGCAATAGGCTGTATAATTAAGTTTGAATAAATGTTAAAATATTGTCGGGCGCGTATTCTTTAACCGCACTTTATAAAATTAAAGCAGTCCGATGTTTGCTCAATTTGATATAAGGAGAAATTATATGGAAAATAATAATTTTGATAACGGTTTTAATTCCGCGGAGGTGCAAAAGCCTTTTACGGACAAAACTGCCGATGAGCCTGCTTTTTCGCAGAATAATAAAGAACAACACGCAGGTGCAGGTGAGCCTGTATTTTCGCAGAACACGGAACAGCACGCAGGTGTAAATGAGCCGTCAAATCAGTTTGCTCCAAATAACGATACCGTACAGCATAACGATTATTCCCAGCCGCATTATGCAAACAATGCAGCACATTACAACAACGCACAGCATAATGACACAACGCAGTTTAATAATAACGGCTATTTCGGAAATAACCCTTACCCGCAGTATAATCAGGGCTTTAACGGTCGGGATTATAACAATGCAGGGTATGACGGTCAACCTCCTTACACACCGTATGTATCTTACCGAAATTTTCAGCAAAAACCTCCTAAGAAGGTTAGCGCGGGAATAGTAGTTATTATTTCGGTACTTTGTGTTTTGCTCGCCGTGGGCTTTGTCGGTTCGATGGTGTTTGTTGTGTCGAGCGTAAACAATGATAAATCAAATAATGATTCCGGCAACGGATTTTCTTTTACCATGCCGGGTTACGGCAGTGAAATGCCGAGTATTTCCGAAAGTACCGACCCTGCCGTACAGCACGAGGAGTCGGATTACAGCGACAAGATAAAGAAAGATTACAAGGGCCTTGCGCTTGAGAGCAAGCCGAAAGACGCTGACAAGAACAGTGCCTATACTTCGGAATATGCGTACAATAAGGTTTCAGACTCTGTTGTAGGAATTGTCGGATACACGGATAAAGTGACAACGGTTGAGGACTGTGCTACACAGGGAAGCGGAATTATTATAAGCTCCGACGGTTATGTTGTTACAAACTCCCATGTTATCAACAACAGCAAAACAAGTTACATTTTGCAGGTGGTGACATCGGACGGCAAGACATATAACGCAGGCGTTGTCGGATATGATTCGAGAACAGACATTGCAGTACTCAAAATGGACGACGCCGAAAATCTCAAAGCCGCGGTATTCGGTGATTCAAATGAGCTTGAGCTGGGAGAAGACATTATTGCAGTCGGAAACCCCGGCGGACTTGACTATCAAAATTCAATTACAAAGGGCATTGTTTCCGCGCTTGACAGAGAGATGTCATCATCAAGCCTTGTAAAGTACATTCAAACCGATGCCGCTATTAACCCGGGTAACTCGGGAGGTCCGATTGTAAACCTTTACGGTCAGGTGGTAGGAATTGCAACTTCAAAAATCGTTTCGGAAAAATATGAGGGAATGGGATTTGCCATTCCGTCCGACACGGCAAAGGGAATAATTGATACCTTGATGAGAAACGGTTATGTTCAAGGCAGAGTAAAAATAGGAATTACGGGTACTAATATTACATCGGCAATGTCACAGATGTATGATATACCGATGGGAATTATGATAAGCGAAATTACCGAGGACGGTCCGTGCGACGGCACCGAGCTTGAAAAGGGCGATATCATAACAGGCATTGACGGAAATACCGTTGAATCTTTCAGCGATGTTTACGAGATTTTGGAAGCTCACAAGCCCTCAGATAAGGTTGTAATAAATTACTTTAAATCCTCAGACGGCTCAAACGGCGAAACGGAAATTGTGCTTGCCGAGGATAAGTAAAGCCTAAATTAAGACGGTAAAAATAAGACGGTATAAAATTATTAAGTGGGGGAGTTACTATGAAAAAATTTCTTGCCGCATTGCTTTCTGTTGTTATTGCAGGCTCTGTTTTACTCGGCGGCTGTTCACAGCAGAGCTCAGACACAAGCAGCGCCGCAACAACACAGCAGCAAACAGAGCAAGCGGTGTTGGAGGATTCAAAATACGCCGACGAGTCAAACTGGGCGTATTTTGAAAATGAGCAATCCGACAAAAAAGCCGATGTATTCTTTATTTGTCCCACCGTTTACGGCGGATCTGACGGAGAGTACAATATGTCGCTGTCCGACGAGGAAACAAAAGAAAGTTTTGTCGGGGCTACGAATATGGAAAAGGGAATTTATGATGACGAATGTCGCTTCTTTGCTCCTTTTTACAGACAGATCGGCCTTTCGGTTTATACGATGAGCGAGGAGTTTCGTGCGGAGCAGTTAGAAACAGCGTTTGAAGATGTAAAAGAAGCGTTTGAGTATTATATGGAAACCTGCAATGACGGCAGACCGATAATTATTGCGGGTTTTTCGCAGGGCGCGGATATGAGCATAAGGCTCATAAAGGAGTGCTTTGTGGATGAAAAACGGCAAGATCAGCTTGTTGCATGCTACGCTATAGGCTGGAGACTGACAGAACAAGAGGTTGAGAAATATCCGTACCTTAAGGCGGCACAGGGCGAAAGCGACACGGGAGTTGTTGTTACATTTAACAGCGAGGCCGAGAGCGTTGACAGCTCTATTATAGTGCCGGAGGGCATAAAAACACTTTCGATAAATCCGCTTAACTGGAAAACAGACTCTACTCCTGCCGATAAAGACGAAAATCTCGGCGCTTGTTTTACCGACTACAGCGGAGATATAACAAAGGAGATCAAAGCTCTAACAGGGGCATATATTGACAGCGAGCGAGGAACGCTCAAAGTGACAGATGTCTCAATTGAGGATTATCCGTCAGGTCTTGATATAATGGGCGAGGGAGTATATCACATATACGACTATCAGTTCTTTTACAGAAATCTTGAAAAGAATGTTCAAACACGCCTAAACGCTTATCTGAACGCAGCGTAAAATTAAAGTAAACACAAAAACCGCCCGACTAAGGGCGGTTTTAATTTACACTAATAAAAAATAATGTAATATGTAATATCATTTTTAAATACTGTTATCTTTTGAGCGGATTCTGTATATTTAAGAAAGTGCCTAAGTTTTTAAATTGCTTATATGCTGTATATTTAGACTGACTTAAGAAGGCTTAATAAAACAAGATGTTATTCCATATTTCGCACAAGCGATATAACCTTGCCGAGCAAAACTACCTCGTCAACAATAATAGGTTCAAAGTTGTCATTTTCGGGCTGAAGCCTGAAATGGCCGTTTTCTTTGTAAAATCTCTTTACCGTTGCTTCATCGCCGACAAGTGCGACGACAATTTCGCCGTTTTCGGCAACGGGAGTGCGGTGAACAATGACGATATCGTTGTCGAGAATTCCAGCGTCAATCATACTTTCACCCTGAACACGCAGAGCAAAAAGCTCTCTGCCGCGTCTTAGACTTTCGGGTACGGGAACATACTGCTCAATATTTTCAACCGCAAGAATGGGGTAACCTGCTGCAACCCGTCCGAGAACAGGCACCGAGGATGATTTTTCTTCCCCTGTTATTTTAATGCATCTGTTTACTCCGTGCTCGCGGGAGATAAAGCCCTTTTCTTCAAGCGCTTTAAGATGGTGATGAACGGTAGAGGTTGAACTTAATCCCGTTACATTTCCGATTTCTCTGACAGACGGGACTCTGCCCTCGCGGGAACATTCCTTTAAATAATCCAAAATTTTCTGCTGGCTCTCGCTTAAAGGCTTCATATAATCACGCTCCTTTTTACGAAAGTATATCATATATCCTACAAAAAATCAAACATTTGTTTTATATTTCTCAAAATTCGACAAATAACAACAAGAAAATTCGGCAAATGACAATTCTTGACAATATAGGTGTTTTGTCTTAAAAACTTTTCAATGTAATTTCATTCTAATTTCACACAGTTTTCAAATTAATGTTGTTTAATAACAGTGTACTCAAAAGACGGAACCGCAACCGTCAGAGTATAATTGTTCTACCCTCCTCAATGCGAACCGACTCAGAGGTTCGTAATTGTACCCCTCATTTTTTAAAGAACAGAAAACGCCAAACCTTCCGCAAGGGTTTGGCGTTTTCATTTTGGTCGAGTGCCTCGACACGCATTTCGGGAAGAAGTCAGTCATAAAATCTGAAATATTACCTGCCCGACCGAAAGCGTGAGCTTAGCGGGAAGCGGAAATTACGAGTGCCTCGACACGCATTTCGGGAAGAAGTCAGCCATAAAATCTGAAATATCACCTGCCCGACCGAAAGCGTGAGCTTAGCGGAAAGAGGAAATTACGAGTACCTCGACACGCAGTTCGGGAAAAATGCGGTCATTAAGTCTTAAATATTGTTTTTCTAAACGAACGCATAAGTTATAAGTAAACCGTTGTTATGATTGTTTGTACGCGAAAACAAAAATGAATTTTATCGGTTCTTTAATTCCTTTTCAAGCAAATATTTATTCTTTGTAGCCATTCCGCCTCTTATATGACGCTCGCTTTTGTTTGTATCAAGAATTTGACGGACATCTCTGTACAGGGCGGGATTAAGTGTTTTGAGGCGTTGGCTGACATCCTTATGTACGGTGCTTTTGCTTATTCCGAATTTTTTGGCGGTGCTTCTGACTGTTGCTCCGTTTTTTACAATGTATTCGCCCAGCATTGCTGCACGCTCCTCCACTATTCCTTTCACAATAAACCCTCCAATCGTCTTGATAATCTATATGCTGAGAGTTGAAAGTGTATTCATTGAGCGTAAACACGGAATTTTAAAATTTTTGTCACTTCATTATAATTTTAACATTTCGTTGTAAAATTTATATAAAAATTCGGCGTACAATATATGGAGTAATTATAATTGATTAACAAGTTGTGTGATGATATAATATATCTCATAAGGGGTGACGGTATGAAAACGGTAAAAAAAGCAATTATTAAGATGGTTGCCTTTTCGCTTTGTTTTGTTATGATATTTTTGTCTGTCGGATATTTAACCTGCAGCAAGACGCTTGCAGCTTCGGAGGATTATATCACCTATAACAAAGAACTGTATGATGAAAACAAATCACTTTGCGACAGGCTCATGGAGGGTATGAAGAATTTTGAAAGTGAGATTAATGTAAGAGATTTTAAAATATCAACCTCGGACAAGGAGAAAATGAGGTACATTATGAAAACAGTATTGAGGAAAAATCCACAGCTGTTTTATGTTGATTCCACAAAATATATGCTTGGTTCCGACGGAACATATATCGCGGTGATTTGTCCGATTTATGTTACGGACACTCAAACCGCACAAACTCAAATAAATGCCTTTAATGAAAAATGTAATCAATATATTGCAAAGATAGACGAGAATATGACGGATTTTCAAAAGGCGGCAATAATTCACGATGAACTGGTACTCAACTGCAAGTATCTTGACGAGGGTGAAACAGGTCACATAACAGCGTATGACGCGATTGTAGACGGCAAGGCAAACTGCCAGGGTTATGCTTCCGCTTACTCGTATTTGCTTTCGCTTGCAGGTGTGTACAGTGAGTTGGTGGAGTCGTCTGAGATGTATCACATATGGAACAAGGTGTGTATTGACGGAAGCTATTACAATGTTGATCTTACCTGGGATGACCCGATGCCTAATAAGACGGGACAGGTGGCTCATAGGTACTTCCTCCTGAGTGACGGTGCCATATCAAGCGGAGACAATGATATTTCCGCTCATTACGGCTTTGAATACGCTTATTACAAATCAAACAGTACAAAATATGATAATGCGTTTTATCACTCAATAAACACAAGGCTGTGCTTTGTTGATAACTCCTGCTATTTTATTGACAACAATTATCAGAGCAAATATTATAAAAGCCTGCTAAAATACGATGTAAAAACCGATTCGGTTTCGGTGATTAAGAAGTTTGATTTTCAGTGGAGGGCGGGTCAGACAAGTTATTGGAAAAACAGTTACATGAGCCTTGATTCGTGTGAAAATTTGATCTATTACAATTCTCCCGACAGCATTTTTGTCTATGATATACAAAGCGGTGAAGAGAAACTTTTTGCTAAAATTGACACATCTGACGGAGAATGTTACGGGATGTTAATTTCAGACTGCATTGTATATGCCGGTATTTCTCAAAGCCCGAATGTCGAATGTACAATAATAAATGTCGGCGAGTGTATCGGCACGGCGCTTTACGGTGATGTAAACGGCGACGGAGCCGTAACCGTTTCGGACGCTACCGCGGTGCAGAAATACTGTGCAGGACTTATAAGTCTTTCGGAGGAGCAGTTTGAGCTTGCCGACTTTAACGGGGACGGCAGTGTAAATGTAACGGATGCAACGCTGATTCAAAAGTATATCGTATCAGCATGATAAATTTAAAATAAAATAAACAAACGCTTGTGGGCAAACGATTTTGGTTACTTGTTCACAAGCGTTTGTTTTTTGGCTGCAGATTTATGCGTTTGCGCGGTAAAATACGGTGTTAAAAAATTTTTTAAATAATTTTTTTGAAAATTGCATAGTTTTATGCAATTTTTCTCAATTTTCCGCCTGTAGTTGGAGGTGGAAATATGATCATATATCAAATGAAAAAACCGATTGAGTGCATCGGCACCGACTGTGTGGGAGTAACAGGTGATAATATTGCATATACACAGGACTTCTACATAAAGGGAGTGTCAGATGAATCAATCACATACACTATTCATCTGCGTTTTGCAGACGGAAGCGTAAACTCAGTTTCTCCGAGCACGGTAAGAACCGACGGTGAGGGAACGGGTATTAGCTGGGTGGTAAAGAAAAACGATATATTTACACACGGCTATTTTGAGGTGCAAATTGAGGGAAGAAACAGTACGGGACTTGTCTTTCAGACAGAAATAGTAAAGCTGTATGCGGATGAAAGCCTGCCTATTGAAGATAAGGAGTATGAAAATCCGAATTCGGAAACCCTGCATTTGCGTGAGGAGGCATACAATGCACTTGAAGAGATAAAAGCTCAGCAAAATCAGATTGAACAAAATCTTGATCTTATAGAGCAGTCTGACCTTAGTGCAAAGGCCGACAAAGCAACGACACTTGCCGGATATGGTATAACAGACGGAGAAAATTTAAGCAATAAGGTTTTTGGAAAAAATGAAATCACCGATGAGGAAAGCAATTACCCCTCAATAGGGTATTTAAAGAATTTCTATTATGAATATTCAGAAGTTGATGAACTTTTGCTTAAAAAAGCCGACAAAGGGACAACGCTTTCCGGTTACGGAATAACCGACGCATACACAAAGGAGCAGGCAAAAAACCTTTTTGGTCTGAATATATCCGTTGTTTTTGATGAAAATTTTAATCCCCTAAAATACACCGAATCAGCCAGTATTTCGGCGGGTTCGTTTGCGACAGGCAACAAAAAAATCAAAACGGCGTATATAGCAAAAAATCTTCGCTATATCGGCGGCGGTGCTTTTGCGAATTGCGATAATCTTACGGATGTTTACATCGATAATCCGCCGGAAGGAATAACCATCGCTTCAGGCTCAATTCCGTCAACAGCGACGATTCACTACAATTCGGATTTTAATGACAACAAGAACCTGATTGCAGCCTTGATAAATTTAAACTCTCAAGTTTCTGCAAAGTATGATTCTTCAAATATAGAAGAAGGAAGCGGTACTCTCACTGTTTACACACCTGCGGCGGTTGAATCAAATCTTGTAAAGTCATGCACATTCAGGTATCAGAAAACAGGCAACACCGCAAATATATTTTTCAGTGTTGTTTTTAACGAAGGTTCAATCAGCTATTTGCAATTTACCGGGCTTCCGTTTATAGCGAAAAACGAAAGCGACCAAAACCGACACATTGCGGCTACAAATAAGCAAAATCAGGTTATAGTCTATCCCGTGGGAAGTTGGCTGACGCTTAATTTTAACGGTACAAAAACATTCTCGCAGGACGAGACGCTGAACGGCGTTATAACGATACTGATTAACTAAGGAGGTTATATTATGGAAATAAAAGAGAAAATCACACTTGATATGCTGACATCCGACAGCGTTTCGATTTTAAAGCAGCAATACATAACGATAGACGGAACGGATATAAAGGTGGGCGACAACATTCGCAACGCCTATATGAACACGCAGTCCGACAGGGACAACTTAAAAGATGCTTTGCCCGAGGATTTTTACAACGCCGTTATTTCCGTGTGGGGAAGCGTACCGTCTGTGTCGGAGCCGACAGCGTAAAACGACGTTTAAAGCTTAATAATACGGTTAATTATAGGACACAAAAAAGCTGACCGAACAAATATAGCTTCGGTCAGCTTTTGTTGCAGTTAAGGCTTTTCGCCTGTTAAAAATTCAATGCTTCTTTCAATAGAATCCTTTGAGCTTCCCCATTCCTGCCCCTTGCTTCGGTAGTCAAACATTGAGCAAAAATGTGTAATGTCTTTTTTGAGAGATTCAAGATAATTTTTTGTAAGAGCATATGTTTCAGCATGAAAATCATTGATATACTTTGACTGAAATCTGCCTTTTTTTGTTGCTGCATCCATTACGAAGTAATAATGCTTAAGACAGATAAAGGGTTGTTCATTGTACAATCTGTGAAATTCCTCGCCTTTTGCCCATTCAACAAAAATTGTGTCCGTTAAGTGGTGCATATCACGCTCGATTCTGTCGCATACATAGCAGGATGAAAGCTCGGATTTAATTTTGTCGAGCTGTTTTTTGTCAGGTTTGGATTTTGCCTTTTTGGGCATAAAATTATCAATCATTTCCTGCAAGTGACTTTCAAGAATAAGGGCATTCGGAAGCTTTTGTCCCATTTCAAACATTTGTGTAAAATGTCGGTGGCAAAAGCCTTTTTTGTTTGTTTCGATTCTTATACTCGGTTCCATCATCGCGTCGCCCGTAATAAATTTAACATACTGCTCCTCAAGCATTTTTTCCATACGGCAAAACGGACAGCCGTCCTTCGGCATAAATATATCATTAATCGGAATGGTGCATATCGTCTCTTTCATTTATTTACCTCCGAGATTTTTATTTTATTGTACCATAAAACCGTTTATTGTGCTATAATTAATTTTACGGGGTTGATAATATGAAGTGCGTTGAATTAAAAAACGGAATAAAGGTTGACGGGGTGAGCGACCTTGATCTTGCACAGACGCTTGACTGCGGTCAGAGCTTTCGCTGGGTACAGCAGACGGATGGCTCGTTTTGCGGCATTGCCTACGGAAAATTCGTAAGGGTAAGTCTTGACGGTGATACTCTGTACATAGAAAATGCGACCAAAGAAGATTTTAAAAAAATATGGTACAACTACTTTGATTTATCGCTTGACTACGGAAAAATTCGAGCCGAAATCGCAAAAATACATCCCGTTTTGCACGAAGCTGCAAAATATGCACCGGGAATAAGGATATTAAGACAGGAACCGTACGAGGCTCTGTGCACCTTTATCATTTCGCAAAATAACAATATAAAACGGATAAAGGGAATTGTTGAAAGACTTTGTGAGTGTTTCGGAGAAAAAATAAATGGCGGATACGCTTTTCCTACACCCGACAAAATGGCTGCTCTTACGCCTGATGACCTTGCACCGCTCAGGGCAGGGTTTAGAAACCGCTACCTCATTGACGCCGCACAAAAGGTAAATTCGGGTGAGGTGTGTCTTGACAAGTGTAAGGAATGTGATTATCAAGAGGCGAGAGATGAGCTGATGAAGATTAAGGGCGTGGGCGTTAAGGTTGCAGATTGTACCCTGCTTTTCGGATTCCACAGGATAGAGGCGTTTCCCGTCGATGTTTGGATGAAACGAGCCATGGAAAAGCTCTTTAGTTCAATGAGTGCTGATGACTTCGGAAAGTATGCCGGGATTGCTCAGCAGTACATTTTCCATTACAGCCGTATGCACCCTGAGCTATTTAATGATTAATGGTATTGCTGAGTAGTGTTTGTTTGTCTTTATGAACATTATGCATAATTTGTACAGCCGTTATTTGTGTATTGCAAATAACGGCTTTGTTATTTTTAAACATAAATTTAGTGTTAAAATTTACATTCAGCAATGTGTTTTTTATTTGTATGATATAGGTTTGTATGGTATAATAGTTTCGGTTAGTGTTGTAATTGCACAAAATATAAAGATATTTTAAAAATTAAATGGGCATTTTTGGCATTGGCAAATGATCTGTCGGAGAATGTTTGGCAGTATTATAATTTTGTATTAAAGGAGTAATCAAAATGAAGGCATTAAAAAAACAAATTTCTGTTTTGCTTGCGGTAATGATGATTTTGTGTTCGATTACTGCGATTTCATTTACGGCGGGTGCGGCAGAAAATAAGAGCGGAGAAATCACAGTAACCTCAAACATTTGTGACCCGCAGGTGTACAGCTATTCCGAGACTGACGAGCAGCTTCAGATTACATATTATCTTCAGTGTGATAATATGATTTTGGACACGCAGGCAGAACTCAACTACGACAGCAATGTGCTGAAAATTGCAGACATAAATACACCGAAAACTGCATTGCCTGTTTTTTCAAAAAGTAATGCGGTAATAAACTTCGGCCTTAAAGATACGGTATTATTTAACGCTACAAGTCTTAATCTTTTTAACTTTAAGTCAAAGGATGTGTACTTTACAGTAACCTTTGACATTGTGGGCAGCGGAAATACCAATGTTGACCTCAATGTTGATATTTTGACGGCTACTACTGCGGATTCGTATTTTGATCTTATGGAAGCAACAGATATTCCGCTTGTGTCAAGTAAAGGCGTTTTGACAGATGAATTTTCGTTCTCGTCGCTCAGTGAGGTTATCGGCGGAGAAGAACCCACAGAGCCGACTGAGCCGACAGAACCAACAACAGAACCGACAGAACCTGTTATAGACGAAACGACATTAAAATTTGTTGTGCCTAAGACAGAGAGCAGTCCTAAGTGCTGGGACAACGGAGTGTATCTGGCATACAGCAACAACTATCAGCTTGATACATTTACAAAAATAGAGCTTGCAAAGACAACAGAGTATTTGACACCTGAGATCAAGTCGGATAACTTGACAGAGGGAACATATGCAATGTATGAAGTAACGCTGAGTGCGGAGCAGGCAAAGGCAGTAAATGATGCAACATATGTAATTTTGACAAACAGCTCAAATACATACAGAACATATGTAAACGGCGGATACAATATACTTAAAGCACCGATAGGAAGCGATACAGGGGTATATAATACCGCAAAAGCAGCGATAACAGAGCTTGACGGCTATACATTCGTGATGAACAGCGAAGTAGAGTTAGGAACAAGCATACAGGGATACGGAACCTACAAGGGATATTGGACAAAGTGTGTAAATATACAGCTTGTAGTACCGTCGGCACAGCATTGGGAAAACTGCTGGAACCAGGGAGTGTATATAGGATACAGCAACGATTATACACTTGAATCATTTACAAAGATAAAGATGACGAGAACAAGTACATATGTAGATGTAACAACAAATACAGAGCAGCTGAAGAGCGGATCATATCCGGTATATACAACAGCGCTTACAGAAGATCAGGCAGCAGCAATAGACGGATCGACATATGTAATCTTTGCAAATGCATCGGGCACATACAGAACATACATCAACGGAAAATACAGTGTAATGAAGGCAGCTGTAGATGAATATTCAGAAACATACAACACGGCAAAAGCGTCGATAGCAGACAGAGCAAATAATACGTTTATAGTTTGCGGAGGACTGAATACGGGAACGAGCATAGAAGGCTACGGAACATTTACAGGTTACTGGTCAACGAAAGAGCTGGAGATAGTAGAAAGCACGGCAACACTGTATTGTGTATTCCCGTCGCCTGCAAAGAACAAGAACGCAATGAACAACGGAGTATATTTAGGATATTCTGACAGTGCATCGGCAGGGGATTTGACATATCTTGAGATGGAAAAGACAGAAATGACAATGACGCCGTCACTGAAGACAA
>CALYBM010000075.1 GCA_944412525.1 uncultured Ruminococcus sp.
GCTGTGCGGTTGCTGTTTTTATACTTTTTACGGGAATAAGTACATTCAGGGAGAGCCTTTCGCCTCTGCTCGGCAATCCTCCCGACGCCGATTTTGTGCGTCAAATTAAAGAAACCGTTATGCAGGGAGATATGATTGTAGGAATACATGACTTGATGGTGCACGATTACGGTCCGGGAAGATGTATAATTTCTCTTCACGCGGAGATCCCCAGCAATGAGGATATTCTAAGGGCTCATGATTCCATTGACCTTATCGAAAAAACACTTGAGAGAAAATTTAACTGTACGGCAATCATACATATGGACCCCATTGCAACTGATGATGAATACACATTAAATCTAAAGGATACGGTTTGTAAAAAATTGTGCAGTGACGATAACGGATTTTCAATCCACGATTTTAGGATAGTAAGGGGAGATACACATACAAATGTGATATTTGACCTTGTTGTTCCTTACGGGTCTAAGCTGTCAGGCGATGAAATCCGAACAATGACTAAGGAGAACTTCCGTGAAATCGATCCAAGGCTTATTCCGGTTATAAATATTGAGAAATCATTTGTATAAATTTCAAAATTTAATTTTATTTAATTGACTGAAACTGGATACCGTATTACTGTTACTTAAAATATACGGCACTCAGTGCTTTTGAAGCAAAAATCGGCAGGATCTACCTGCCGATTTTTCATTACTATTTACTTTTAAATTTTTTGAGCAACTGCCGCAATTACCGTTCTGCCCTGCATGGTTATTTTACGGTCATAAAGCAAAATGCTTTTGTTTTCAACAATCACATCATTACTGTTCCTGCCTGTATCGACATAGAGCTTCCAAACATAGCCCGTTGGCAGTGCTGGAAGTTCAACATTAACGTTGCCCCAATATGCGTTTATTCCGAAATACACGATCTCGTCAAGCGAAGGGTCGTTTTTGTCCGCACCCGCATACATTACACCGATCATTCTTGTGTCGCCGTTAAAGTCGGTGTTCCACGGAATACAGGAATGAATACTCTCGGGAGGCAGACTGCAAGTAGCCTCTCTTCTGTTTGCTGTTATTACATGAAAACGCTTTCTGAAAGAAATCATATATTTAAAGAATTCAAAAACATCACTGTATTTTTCTTTTCTGCTCCAGTCAAGCCAGGAAACTATATTATCCTGACAATACGCGTTATTGTTGCCGAACTGTGTGTTGCAGAATTCATCCCCGGCAAGGAACAGAGCCGCACCTCGGCTGCACATAAGTGACGCAAAAGCGTTTTTGCACATTTTGCGTCTAAGCTCATTTACTCCGCAGTCTTCGGTTTCGCCCTCTGCACCGCAGTTCCAGCTGTTGTTATCGTTAGCTCCGTCCGTGTTATTCCAGCCGTTTTTGTAGTTGTGCTTTTCGTTGTAGGAGTACATATCATAAAGAGTAAAACCGTCGTGACAGGTAATAAAGTTTACGGAAGCATTGCTGCCTCTGTATGCGGGGTCATACAAATCCTTTGAACCTGTAAGTCTGTGAGCCGCAGCCCAGGCAAGATTATTGTCGCCTTTTAAAAATCTGCGCATATCATCGCGGTATTTGCCGTTCCATTCCGCCCACCTGTTCCATGACGGAAAGCTTCCTACCTGATACAGTCCGCCCGCGTCCCAAGCCTCGGCAATCAGTTTTACATTTCCCAAAATAGGGTCAAATGCAAGAGCTTTTAACAGCGGCGGCTTATCCATAGGCGAGCCGTCCTCGTTTCGTCCGAGAATAGAAGCAAGGTCAAAGCGGAATCCGTCAACTCTGTATTCCGTCACCCAGTACCTGAGACAGTTTAAAATAAACTGCTGGACAATCGGGTTGTTGCAGTTGAGAACATTTCCGCATCCGCTGAAATTATAATACTTGCCGTCGGGAGTAAGCATATAATAGATGTTATTGTCAAGACCCTTAAATGAGAAAAACGGTCCTTTTTCATTACCCTCTGCCGTGTGGTTAAAAACAACATCAAGTATTACCTCAATGCCGTTTTCGTTAAGCTCACGGATAAGGTTTTTTAATTCTTTGCCCTCGCTGTGATGCTTGTGATCTGACTCGTAGCTTGTGTTGGGAGCAAAGAAACAAACAGTGTTGTATCCCCAGTAGTCATAAAGCTTTTCGCCGTTAAATGTGCGTGAAGCTCCCATCTCGTCAAATTCAAAAATCGGCATAAGCTCAACGGCATTAACGCCTAATTCTTTAAGATACGGTATTTTTTCTTTAATTCCGGCAAAAGTACCTCTGTTTTTAACACCGGATGATATATCCTGAGTAAAGCCTCTCACGTGCATTTCATATATTACCAGTTCTTCAAAAGGAAGGCTTTTTTTATTAAAGTTGCCCCAGTCGTAATCGTTAAACACAACACGAGCCTTGTAGGCGCTGTCGGGACTTTGTTTCTCGCCCCAGCCGCTCTGACCCGTTACGGCCTTTGCGTAAGGATCAAGAATATATCTGTTTTTATCAAAAAGAAGTCCTTTCTTTTCATCATAAGGACCGTCAAAAGAATAAGCGTATTCAAATTCGTTTATTTCAAGACCGAAAACAATCATTGAGTATGTGTTGCCGATTTTATATGACTGCGGAAAAGGAATTTTTGCAAACGGTGTGTTTTCAAGCGGTTTAAAAAGCAAAAGTGTGCACGCTGTAGCCGAAAAGGAGCTTATCGTGAAGTTTATTCCTCCTCTTACAGGGGTAGCACCGTTAATAAGATAGTACCCCGGCCGTACATCGTAACCGCAGACTTTATCGGTAGGCTTTAGGTCCCTCAGCATTTTTTATCCTCCTAAGTATTGCCTTGAGGCAACAGACGATAACAATAACGATACCACATTTATTAGACTTGTTCAATCAAAACCTTGCTATATTGTTGTTAGAATTTGTCGTATTTTAGTTTAGGTTAAAAAAACAGTTCATTTCCCTTTAATTGTTTCTGTTTTTTACCGTTATATGCTTATTTTAATTTATTTTGAAATTTTAAGCGATATGTCAAAAGCTTTAACAGAGTGAGTGAGCGCCCCCATGGATATAATATCTACGCCAGTAAGTGCTGTTTCACGCAGCTTTTCGTCGGTTATTCCTCCGCTTGCCTCAAGAAGCGCTCTGCCGTTTGTAATTTCAACTGCTTTTTTCATCTCTTCGCAGTCCATATTGTCAAGCATGATCACATCAACGCCTGCGTCAAGAGCCTGTTTTAGCTCGTCAAGGTTTCTTACTTCAAGCTCGACCTTTGTCATATGTCCGAGTTTGGCCTTTAGTTTTGAAACGGCGTTTGCGATTCCTCCGCCCGCGTCAACATGATTATCCTTCAGCATTGCGGCGTCAGAGAGGTTATATCTGTGATTTCTGCCTCCGCCTACCGTGACTGCGTACTTTTGAAGGGCTCTCATACCGGGGAGTGTTTTTCTTGTGTCGGCAATTGACGCTTTTGTTCCCTTTACAAGCTCAACCGCCTTGTTTGTAGCAGTGGCAATACCGCTCATATGCTGAATAAGATTAAGCGCTGTGCGTTCGCCCTTGAGTATTGTCCTTGTTTTTCCGTGAATTTCTGCTATAATATCTCCTTTTTTCAGCTTGTCGCCGTCGTTTTTAAATATTTTAGCTTCAAATCCCGTTGGCTGTAAAATCTCAAACACTCTCAAAGCAACCTCAAGACCGCAAAGAACTCCGTCGCTTTTTGCAAGAAATTTTGCGGTATTTTGCTGGTTTTCATCAATGAGATAATCCGTTGTAGTGTCAAGATAGTTAATATCTTCGAGTAATGCCGTTTTTATAAGGTTGTCTACATAAACAGTGTTTAAAATCATAGGTTAATACCCTCCCGTACTTCTTCAAGAATTATGCTTGCGATAATCGCAATACTTCGCGCTTCAATAAGGTCTGATGTGATTTCGTAGTCTTCGCTGAAAAGCGCATTTAAAATATTTTCTACTTGCTTATAGCTTTCATCATATTTTTCAGGTTTCGGAATAACAAAATAAGCGTCCTGCAAAATTTCCCTTATCTGCGAACGAAAACCGTGGGGCATGGGCTTTCCGTCAAGCGGCTTGTACGCAGGCTCTCGTCCGAGGGGTTTTCTGCCGTATTTTTCTATTCTGTGCGTGATATCCTGTGCCGCCGAACGTGAAAAAACAAGCGCCTCAAGAAGCGAATTGCTCGCAAGACGGTTGGCACCGTGAACGCCCGTGTGAGAACATTCTCCCGCTGCGTAAAGACCGTCTATGGATGTCTTTGCGTCAAGGTCAACATTTATTCCGCCCATCAGATAGTGCTGACACGGAAAAACAGGGATTCTGTCTTTGGTGATATCAACGCCCTCCTCAAGGCATCTCTGATAAATCATCGGGAACCTTTCTTTGAGAAAATCCGCGGGCTTGTCGGTTATATCAAGATAAAAATTTTCGCTGTTTGTTTTTATTGATTCTCTGATTATCGCGTTAGATACAACATCTCTGGGGGCAAGCTCACCGCGGCTGTCATAATCAAATGCGAAACGCTCACCCTTGCAGTTGAGCAGTACGGCGCCTTCGCCGCGCACGGCTTCACTTATCAAAAAACGCTCTCTGTCTTTTTCTGCGGCAAACGCCGTAGGATGAAACTGAATACGCGACAAATGACTGATTTTTGCGCCGAGCATATAGGCAAATGCAATGCCGTCGCCTGTTGCTATCGCCGAATTAGTGGTATACTTATACACTCTTCCTATTCCGCCCGTGGCAAGAACACAGTAATTGCATCCGAAATGTTTGCTTTGACCGTCTTTGAGAATACTTACATAAAATCCGTTGAGCGCTTTGTCAATGGAATATACAAGGGAGTTATCGCAAATAGTAACATTGGGAAGGGTGCTTACTACTTCAATAAGTCTGTCTACAATAGCTTTTCCTGTAGAATCCTTGTGATGAACGATTCTGTGACGGCTGTGACCTGCTTCAAGTGTTTTGCACATGGTGCCGTCGGGATTTAAGTCAAAATCAACGCCAAGCTCTTTGATTCTCAATACATCGGAAGGACCTTCCGAAACAAGCTTTTCAACGGCGGAAAGATTGTTTTTATACTTTCCGGCAATCAAAGTGTCCGTGATGTGAAGCTTGTAGCTGTCGTGGACCGTGTCGAGAACGCAGGCTACGCCGCCCTGCGCAAGCGAGCTGTTTGAAAGATCAAGCTCACGTTTTGAAACAAGCAGTACACTTATGTTTTTCGGAAAATTAAGAGCAGCGTACAAACCAGCCGCACCTGTTCCGATTACTACCACATCATATTTTTTATCCATATACAAGACCTCGAAAAATATTTGATAATTTGCATTAACTGTCATTTACAAATTCGTACCATTATATTATACTACTTATTAGAAAAATAGTAAAGTTTGTATTCGGCATAATTTTACAGAATATCTGAAGTTTCACTATGAGAAATATGCCAATATTTAATCCGAAACAAAGGTCAGTCAGACAGTTATACTTAATTAAACACTAAAGAACAAAGGAAGTTAAAATGGAACTAAAGAGCAACGAAGAAAAAATCACCAGAGCACTGCTTGTCAGCGTGGATACGGGACAATACGATGCACAGCCATCTCTTGACGAGTTGTTTGAGCTTGTACGCAGCGCGGGGGCGGATCCTGTGCTTTCGGTTATGCAAAAACTTGTTAAGGCGGAAACTGCAACATATGTGGGAACAGGAAAACTCGATGAGATTGCGGAAATCTGCAACGCTCAGGAAATCGATCTCATTGTTGCGGACAGCGAGCTTTCTCCGACACAGATTAGAAATATTGAAGAAAAAACCGATGTACGGGTAATAGACCGCACGACATTGATTTTGGATATTTTCGCACTCAGAGCGCGCTCAAAGGAGGGTAAGCTGCAGGTTGAGCTTGCTCAGCTTAAATATATGCTTCCGAGGCTTACGGGTAAGGGAATTGCTATGTCAAGACTCGGCGGAGGAATAGGAACAAGAGGACCGGGTGAAACAAAGCTTGAGACCGACCGCCGCCATATAAGACGCAGAATGGAAACACTCAAAGAGGAGCTTTGTGAAGTTGAAAAGCACCGCAGTATGCTAAGGAAGAGACGTGAAAAAGACGGCGTCATAACGGTAGCAATAGTCGGATATACCAATGCGGGCAAGTCAACACTTATGAACTATCTTACAGACGCCGGCGTGCTTGCACAGGATAAGCTGTTTGCAACTCTTGACCCTACTTCCCGTGCACTCAAACTGCCAAGCGGGGTTACGGTAATGCTGATTGATACGGTAGGTCTTGTAAGAAGGCTGCCGCATCATCTTGTGGAGGCGTTTCGCTCAACGCTTGAGGAGGCGGCACAGTCCGATATTATCCTCAATGTCTGCGACGCTTCAAGTGAGGAAGCGAGAACTCATCTAAAAGTAACGGCGGATTTGCTTGATTCGCTCGGCTGCGGCGATACTCCCGTTATTACCGTTCTTAATAAATGTGATCTTACTGACGGAAACTTAAAGGAGCAGGAATTTGAAAACTGTATAAAAATAAGCGCGAAAAACGGTACGGGTATTGATAAGCTTTTAAATGCCATAGACGATAATCTTCCTGTCAGAGTAAAGCGTGTCAAGGTTCTTATACCGTTTGCCGAAGCGGGACTTGCAAACGAAATTCGTACAAAGGGAAATCTGATTTCCGAAGAATATATATCAGAGGGATTACAGGTTGAAGCAGTTGTCGATGAAATGCTTTATGCAAAATTAAGTAAATTTGAGATTAATTAACTAAAATACTATACAAAATCTACATTTTATATTGAAAACCCCGTATTTGTTTGATATAATAACAAGGAGGTATGATTATTGAATTTTTTAAGTACCGTTGAGTCTATAGATTTTGCGATTCTTGACTTTATTCAAAACACCTTTAGATGTGTTTTCCTTGATTATGTAATGGCTTTTTTCAGCTATATAGGAGAAGCCGGAGGTGTGTGGATAATTGCTTCCGTAATTATGATGTGCTTTCGCAGGACAAGAGCGACAGGCGTTATGGTTCTTTGTGCTATGCTTATAGGATTTTTAATCGGAGAAATAGGGCTCAAAAATCTAATCGGTCGCCCAAGACCGTTCGTTGTTGATTCATCCGCCGAACTGTTTATCGCTCCGCCTGACAGTTACAGCTTCCCGTCGGGACACAGCTGTTCTTCGTTTGCAGCGGCAACGGTAATTTTCCTGAGGGATAAAAAATTCGGCGTGCCCGCGCTTGTGTTAGCGTTTTTGATTGCTTTTTCAAGACTTTATAATTATGTTCATTTCCCGTCCGATGTGCTGTGCGGAATTATTCTCGGCATTGTATGTGCCGCTGTGACTTTTACAGTGTTTAGAAAAACTAAGCTTGATAAAAAATTGTCAGGCGATTTAAAATATAAGAAGGCTGATGACAATGACCAAAAATTATAGGTATGTGGGAAAAACCTCAAAGGACAGCTTTTTGATTAAGGGTTTTAATGTTTTTTCTGAAAAATGGAAGCATACAGGCGAATGTGCGTCTGTAACCAATCCCCAAAACGGCAGGATGTATGTTTTCTCAAAATACGAAAGCTGCGGAGTTGAGTTCGTCGCAGGAAAAGACGCAAACGGTTATTGGCTGTTTTTTGTAGAAGTTTAGGCCACGCCTGAAATATAAATTTTTTATGAGAGGTATATCAAAATGTGTAATGAAAATTTACTTGCGAAAAATTTATTTGACTACAGCAAAACAATAGCAGCACCCCTGCTTGAGAGCATAGACTACCCTTGGGAAGCCTTGTCGAAAATTAAGGATTTTATAATTGAGCTCGGCAAAACACTCGACCCCGAAATCTATGAGCAGAAAGGCGAAAATATCTGGATTGCAAAAAGCGCGACTGTCTATCCGTCTGCGTATCTGGGCGGTCCGCTTATTGTGTGCGAGGACGCAGAGATTCGTCACTGTGCTTTTATAAGGGGCAGCGCTATAGTAGGAAAGGGCGCTGTTGTGGGCAATTCAACGGAGCTTAAAAATTCCATTCTTTTTGACGGGGTACAGGTGCCTCACTACAATTACATAGGCGACAGTATTCTCGGATATAAGGCACACACGGGAGCGGGTACAATTACCTCTAACCTCAAAAGCGACAAAAGTCTTGTAACGGTGCTTTGCGACGGAGAAAAACTCGAAACAGATGTTAAAAAGTTCGGTGCAATGCTCGGCGATTTTGTCGAGGTAGGCTGTAACAGCGTTTTAAATCCCGGCTCTGTTGTCGGCAGACACACGAACATTTATCCGCTTTCGTTTGTAAGAGGCTATGTTCCTCAAAACAGTATCTATAAACGACTCGGAGAAATCGCAGACAAGATATAATTTTGCAGAATAAAGATGTCGGTGCAATGCCATAAAGCGTTGCACCGACTTTTATTTTGCGTGTATGTTTATATACTCAGCTTTTAATTTTGAGTAAAGAATTTTTTGACTGCTGTACAGCCCGTAATATCCGCTGAGCATATAGCTTACTGCACTTGCAATTCCGAAAAATATCAACCCCTCTGCACCGAAAATCTCAACGCTTAGAAATATTGAGGCAACAGGACAGTTGATAACGCCGCAGAACAGACAAATCAAGCCGATTGCCGCACCGAATGACGGGTCAAGTCCCAAAAGTCCACCGAAAACACAACCGAAAGTTGAACCGATAAAAAGCGTCGGCACAATCTCTCCGCCTTTATATCCGCATCCTATCGTAACAGCGGTAAATATGATTTTCATTATGAAAGCTTCCGGCTTCGCACTGCCTGCAAGCGCGTTTGTTATTATGTCTGACCCAGCTCCGTTATAGTCCTTGCACCCGACAGCAAGAGTCAGTAAAATAATTACAATGCCGCCGGTTATGATTCGCAAATATTCGTTTTTAATAAATTTTTTTGACCATTTCTGCGTTTTTCTCATGGCTACACAGAAAACAATGCTGATTACCGCACACGCGGCAGCAAGACCGATAACACGAAGAAGAGCGGGAAAGTCAAGCGTAGGGATCGCTTTAACTATGTCAAATCTAAGAGGGGTTACCCCAAGATGTATCGAAACAAAATACGAAATTACTGAGGATGTGAAGCACGGCACAAGAGCTGAGTAGTATGCAACGCCGACGCTGATTACTTCAAGCGCAAAAAACGAGGCGGCAACAGGCGTGCAAAACAGCGAAGAAAAAAGTCCGCTCATTCCGCACATAACGGCAACGTGGATATCACTTTCCTCAAGCTTTAGAAGTTTGCCTGCGACAGCTCCCATGCTTCCGCCAAGCTGAATTGCAGCTCCCTCTCTGCCCGCCGAACCTCCGAGCAGATGGGTTATTATCGTGCTTACAAATATCAAAGGTGCAATAACATAGGGAATATGATTTTTACTGCGGATAGATTCCAATACAAAGTTTGTGCCGAGGTCGTTGTCAATGCGGCAAAGTTTGTAAAGTGAGACAATCAGCACACCGCCTATGGGAAGCAGAAAAATCAAATACCATTGACTGTTGTTTAGATCGTTTGCGTATGTTATGCAGATGCTGAAAAGCGATCCTATTGCGCCTCCTATAAGTCCCATTGCAAAGGCTATCAGCGTCCATTTAACAAAAGCCTTTATGTACTGCCACGCGGAAGTTGTTTTGTGTACAATAAGTTTTTTAATTTTATCCAAGTGTACCGCCTCTTTCAACTGTATTTTACCACGCCTGCAATAATATTACAATTCGGTTTTAATTAAACACATAAAATTGCCGCGTCAGATTAAAAGACAAAACACGGGTTTACCGAAAACAAAGTACAATATCGGATTTGCAGCGCTTTTTACCAAATGTTGCTTTCCGCATTGCTTTGCACAGAGCAAAAATAATTATTGAAAACAAATAAATAAAATGATATAATGAAAGCGATTATACCGATATATGTATTATTTTTTTGAAAAGAGGAACTAAATGGCTATTAAGGTTACATTGCTTGCACATACTCCGAATCCCGAACAAACTGTTGCTATGGCGGCAAAGCTTTGCTACTCACCGTCCGGAATAGAGGATATAAGAGAGGGACTTACCGAAGAGAAAACGGCAGCATTTATTAATATGCTTTCAGACCTCGGTCACGCAAGCCCAACGGAACACGCTGTTTTTACTTTCGGAATTGAGGGTATTTCAAGAGCCTGCTCGCATCAGCTTGTAAGGCACAG
>CALYBM010000076.1 GCA_944412525.1 uncultured Ruminococcus sp.
TTTTTTATAAAGCTAACAAAGCAAAGGAAGGATAAGATGTTAAGAACAGAATACGAAAACAATATTCTTACCGCATACATAGACGGCGAAATCGACCACGATTCAGCGGCAAAAATAAGAACACGAATTGACGGGGTCATACAATCGCTGAAACCTAAGCTTCTGAACCTCGACTTTTCCGCAGTATCGTTTATGAATTCATCGGGTGTAGGACTTGTTATGGGAAGATACACGCAAATGAAGCTTATAGGCGGAGGATTAAGAGTTACAAATGTACCCGAGCGGCTTTACAGAATTTTTGAAATGTCGGGACTTGGGTCACTGGGGGTGTTAAGATGAAAAAAATTAATGAAATGAGCGTTAATTTCCCGTCAAACAGCTGCAACGAATCGCTTGCAAGAAGCGTTATCGCGTCGTTTGTAATGGGACTTGATCCAACGGTAAGCGAGCTGAGCGATATAAAAACCGCTGTTTCCGAAGCAGTTACAAACAGCATTGTGCACGGCTACAGAAGAACCACGGGTACAATCTACATAAAGGCGGTAATAACCGACAAAAACAAGGTAATAATCAAAATCCGTGACAGAGGCTGCGGAATTGAAGATATAGAAAAGGCAATGGAGCCGCTTTTTACAACCGCCCCCGAAGAAGAGCGTGCGGGTCTCGGATTTGCGGTAATGCAAAGCTTTTGTGATAAGGTCAAGGTAAGGTCCGAACCGAACAAAGGCACCACGGTAACGCTTGAAAAGATTTTCGGTAAAGAAGATGTCCGATAAAAACAAAACGGCACAGTCAAATTTCGGACTTGTTCACGCATGCTGCAAAAGATTTAAAGGCAAGGGAATTGAATATGAAGAACTGTTTTCGGCAGGCTGTCTGGGACTTGCAAAGGCGATAAACAATTTTGACGAAACAAGAAATCTCGCATTTTCAACCTATGCCTTTCCCGTTATAATGGGTGAAATTAAGCGGCTGTTTCGTGACGGCGGTGCAGTAAAGGTCAGCAGAACGCTAAAAGAGCTTGCAATTTTAATTACAAAAGCAAACAATGAAAACAAGCTAAAAAACGGCTGTGAGCTTACAACCTCACAGCTTGCAGAAAAGCTTGGGGTATCAACAGAAAAAATCATCGACGCTCTTAACAGCACAAAAAATCCGTTGTCACTGACGGCGGAATATGACGAAAACGGAAATTTAGAACTTGATGTTCCTGTTGACGACATACAGTATGAAATTTCCGAAAGGCTAAGTCTTGAGCAGGCACTGACGCTTCTTGAAAACCGTGACCGAGAGATTATACGACTACGCTACTATAAATGCAAAACTCAAACCCAGACTGCCAAAATTCTCAATATGACTCAAGTACAGGTAAGCAGAAGAGAAAAGAAAATTCTGTCAATCATTCGTGAAAAAATGGCAACATAATAAAATTATTTTACAACACAAAACTTCACATTTCTTTACGGAAAGTTCAAACAGTTACATTCTGCTTCAGTATTTTCAATTCTCAGATTTTCGCTTATATCAAGGAGCAATGGTTAAGTATCTTTTTTTAACCGTAAAATTATAAACACAAGACTTTACAAATATTCTCTAAAATCCCGTTATCAGAAAACTGAAAGTGCAGATTAATCCCTAAACTTTTATTGTATAACTAAGCACAGTTATTGCACTTTGTACTTTATTTTAACCGACCGTTTTTTTAGATAGTTAATATTATATAATAAAAAAATATTATAAAAATGTTAATAATTATTTTAAATGACAAAAAGTTATATTTTAGAAGAAAGTGTTAGATTTTATATTGACTTTTATTTTATTTATATGATATTATATTGCTGTAAGCGCTTGCATATTTATAATTTTAAGGAGTAAAAAATGAAAAATACAGTTTTATTTAAAAAGTCATTATCTATTATTTTGTCATTTCTAATGATATTTAGCTTTTTTGCTTTATTTGCAACCGCTAATACAAACGCTGCTACAGATCGTGTAAGCATGTATTCAAGAAATGTTTATTTTTCAAAATACGGTATGACAAGCAGTGAAATATATATTCAAACAAATGACAATGCTTCTGACCAGCATGTTTATGTACACTACAATTATTTTCCGGGACAGGAATGGAGAGATTCCGAGGCAACATATGTTACTACACTTTCCGACGGTTCTAAAATCTGGAAAGCATCTATTTCCAGCTTGGGTGTAGAGTACGCAATTAAATATATAGCGGACGGTCAGACTTTCTGGGACAATAATAACGGAGCGAATTATACATTTGAAGAAATCGGAACTGCTCCGATAACAGTAAGAAGAATCGGAACTCCGTATAATCAGTTTAACAACACATATGATATTGATGTTGTTTTGAAAAATTATGCCTATGAAAAAAATGTACAGGTAAGATATACACAGGATAATTGGACTACATATACAGATGTTCCGCTAAGCTATGCTTCAACAAACTCAGACGATACCGAGGTTTGGTCAGGTGTACTGAATTTGGATGAAAGAGGAATTGACAATTTTGAGTATTGTATTTATTACCAAGTGAACGGACAGACATACTGGGCTAATAACTTTGGTGAGAATTACGATTCAAATTATATCATACATAGTTAACAACCATGTAACAATTAATTTTATAAAAAGCAAACACAATCGTAAAAAGCGGACAATAAAAAAATCCCCCTATGTTAGGATATGAGTATCTAACATAGGGGCAAATTTTTTATACCAATAAATCACAAAAATATACAGCAATATAAAAAATCAATGTAAAAAAAGAAAAATTTGTCCATAAATAAGTCCGATAAAATTTGGGATTGACCAAAAAACAAAGAATGTGTAAGGTGAAAATTTCCTTAAAATGCAAAAACAGACCCGCAAAGGAATAATGTTGTAACATAACAATAAGACAGCAGAGCTTAGATATATTCTTACCCACAAGGAAGCAAAAATAAAGCAACTCTAACCTGTTGGATAATTACAATTGCTATCGAGAGAAACTAAACAAAACCGAGCTTTAACTTAGCTGTTGCAAACAATTCAATATAATGCATAACACACAGCGATGAATAGTAATATCATCGTATGTGTGTTCGGTTCTTTAATGCTTAAATGAAAAAGTGAAGTTAGGGTAAATAGCTTAAGTATACTTCAAAAATTCAAATAAGCGGTATTTTGTGGCTTTTGAGAGTATGCACGGTTCCCAAAAAGCCGAAATTTAATATATTTCACTGTCATTTT
>CALYBM010000077.1 GCA_944412525.1 uncultured Ruminococcus sp.
AGAAAACGGCAGCATTTATTAATATGCTTTCAGACCTCGGTCACGCAAGCCCAACGGAACACGCTGTTTTTACTTTCGGAATTGAGGGTATTTCAAGAGCCTGCTCGCATCAGCTTGTAAGGCACAGAATCGCTTCATACAGTCAGCAGTCACAGCGTTATGTTGACGGAACAAGTTTTGAATTTGTGACGCCTCCCGAAATTCAAAAAAACGAAAAGGCATTAAGTGCGTACAACAAGGTTATTTCGCTTCAGGCAAAGGCGTATAAGGAAATCCGAGACGCACTTGCGGCAGGATATATAAAGGAATTTTGTAAAGAAAATATTGACGGTAGTGACGAAGAGATTATAAATCAGTTTTCAAAGCAAAACAAAAAGAAGTGTTCGGCTTTTATTAAAAAAGCAAACGAGGACGCAAGATTCATCCTTCCCAACGCTTCAACCACAAAGATTGTCTGCTCGTTTAACGCACGCAGTCTGCAAAACTTTTTTGCTCACCGCTGCTGCAACCGTGCACAGTGGGAAATTCGTGAGGTCGCTCAGCAAATGCTTTTAAAGTGTCTTGAGGTTGCTCCGAATCTCTTTAAAAACTGCGGACCTTCCTGCCTTTTCGGACCTTGTCCCGAGGGAAGTATGTGCTGCGGAAAGCAAAAGGAAGTACGCAAAATGTACGGCAGAGAGTAAGTTTGCCTTTTAGAAGTCAGATAAAGGTGTTAGTATGAAAAGTAAAATAATTGTGATTGAGGGTCTTGACGGAAGCGGAAAGGCTACACAAACTCAAATTCTTGCACAAAAGCTTTGCGGTCAAGGCTTTAATGTAAAAAAACTTGAATTTCCCGATTATGCAAGCCAAAGCTCCGCTTTGGTAAAGATGTATCTTAACGGAGACTTCGGCGACAAACCCGAGGATGTAAACGCCTATACGGCTTCTGCGTTTTATGCTGTAGACAGAGCGGCAAGCTTTATGCGAAGCTGGAAAAAGGACTATGAGCAGGGCTGCGTCATTTTAAGCGACAGATACGCAACCTCCAATATCATTTATCAGATGTCAAAGCTTGATAAAAGCGAATATGACCGATTTATAAGGTGGCAGGAGGATTTTGAATACGAAAAACTCGGTATTCCAAAACCCGATGTCGTTATATATCTTGATGTGGAGCCCGAAGTTTCGCAAAAGCTTATGGAAAAACGCTACGGCGGCGATAACGCCAAAAAAGACCTGCACGAAAAAAATCTTAAATTTTTGCTTGAATGCAGGGAGAGTGCAATGTATGCGGCTCAAAAATGCGATTGGCGTATTATAAACTGCTGTGAAAACGGGCAAATTAAAAGTATTGAAAAAATCTCAGAGGAAATAGATAAGGCGGTAGCAGATATTGTATGCTGAATTTTTCAAAGATAAACAAATCACAGATTGATACATTTAAAAAATATTATGATTATTCAACGGCTCTCGGCTGTGACCTTAATTTAGTCAATGCCTACCTGTGGCGAAATGAGTATAATATAAATTTTGCGGTTTACGATGATACCCTTATAAAGGCGTATTTTAATGACGACGGCAGTATCTGGGGATATTGCATGCCGTCAGGCAAGAATGTAAAGGGAGCCTTGGAAGAAATTTTTGCAGATGCACGGGAAAGAGGACGAAAACCTCTTTTGCTGATGCTGACAAACGGGCAGAGAGCGGTGCTTGAAACAATGTATCCGTCAAAATTCTCATTTGTCCGTTCCACCGAAAATCAGGATTATATTTATTTGAGTGAAGACCTTGCAACGCTCGCAGGCAAAAAATTTCACGCGAAGCGAAATCATATTTCAAAATTCTACAGAACCTACACTAATACCCGTTTTGAAAGCATTGACAGCTCAAATATCAAAGACGCACTTGAGGTGGTGCACGGCTGGTGCAATGAAAACGGAATTTTCGAGGCCGACAATGCTGAGCTTAAAGCTATCTATGAGGCTTTTGAAAATATGGAAAGCTTTAAGATGAACGGGGCCGTCCTTTATGATGAGGACAAGCCAATTGCTATGACGCTCGGAAGTGAGATTTCACAAAATGTATATGATATTAATTTTGAGAAGGCGCTGCGGGAGTACGATGGAGTTTATGCGGTAATAAACAATGAGTTTGCAAAGACTCTTACAAAGTATAAGTATATAAACAGAGAAGAGGATATGGGGCTTGAAGGCTTGAGAAAAGCAAAACTGTCATACAATCCGGTGATTATCCTCGACAGATATAACGCTAAATTAAAAGATGAATCTTAAATTTGAAAAAAATAACTACGAGTATATCCCTCAGCTTAAAAGACTGTGGATGGATATATTTAACGAAAAAGAACAGGCAGTAGATCTCTTTTTTGACCGCTGTAAAACATTTGTTTCTTTTTATACGGCGAGTGTTGACCGAAAACCTGTTTCAATGGTGTTTCTCGTTCATTCAACGCTTAACGGGGAAAAGGCTCATTACCTTTGTTCTGCCGCAACCTCAAAAGAGTACAGGGGTCGTGGAATAATGAGCAGTCTTATAGAATATGCTTTGGAGGACGCACGCAGTAAAGGAGAGTGCTATTCGCTTCTTTTTCCTGCTGATGACGGGCTTTACGGTTACTACACACGCTTTGGTTATTTGCCAAACTGCATTGCTTGTAAAACGGTTTTTTCAAGGCAGGAGCTTGAAAAAATCGCTCAAGACAAAATTTTAAACCATGATGATTCAGAAGCATTTAGCTTTGAAGAGTTACAGCGGTTTTTATTTAAAAATAATTTTCTTTTGCAGAATAATGAATTTATTTCATTCGCATTCAAATATTATTCTTTGTATGACTGCAAGGTGATAAAATCAGAAAACTGCTGTGCTTTGATCAGTGAACAAAGCGATTGTGCCGATGTGTTTTATTCGCTGTACATCAGCTTTTCAACACTTGCAAAAATGATTCTTGAAAATTCAAGTGCGAAAACTTTTGTATTTACCCATAAGGCAGACTGTAAAAATACAGATTTTGCAATGCCGAATAAAATCGTCACTCAAAATACTGAAAAATACGGGATGATAAAATCTCTTTGCGATAAAAACAGAACACCCGAAGATGTTTTTATCGGTATAACTCTTAATTGAAAGGATTTTTACTATGTTTTATATTTTTCTTGCAGACGGCTTTGAGATAACTGAAGCCCTTACTACACTTGATGTAATGCGTCGTGCAAAGCTCGATGTATTAACCGTGTCGATTGACAAAGATGTTGTCACAAGCTCAAATAATGTATCGGTATTTGCCGATATTACGACAGACAAAATCAATCTTGATGATATTGATGGTGTTATACTTCCCGGAGGAATGCCCGGAACAACAAATCTTGAAAAGTCCGATGTTGTAATTAACACGGTAAAATACTGTTATGAGAACAAAAAATTAGTTTCGGCAATTTGTGCCGCTCCGTCAATTCTCGGTCATCTCGGAATATTAAACGGCAAAAAAGCAACCTGTTTCCCCGGTTTTGACACAGAGCTTGAGGGTGCCGAATATACGGCGGCCCACACACAGGTTGACGGCAATGTTATAACCGCAAAAGGCGCAGGCTGTTCTGTTGAATTCGGTCACGCAATAGTAAGCTTGGTTTTGTCAAAGGCTGAGGCTGACAAAGTAACAGAATCAATGCAATGTCTGTAAATAACATAAAACAGCTCAAAATTGAGCTTAGGCGTGTGTGCAGGCAAGCCCGAACAGAGCTTATTAATAACGGAAAAAAAGAGCTTGATAAAATCCTTGCCGAAAGATTTTTATCGCTTAACGAGTATAAAGACTGCAAAACACTCTTTGCTTATGTTTCAACGGAGTTTGAGGTTGATACCTCTTTTATTATCAGCTCGGCACTCAATGACGGAAAGCGTGTCGCAGTTCCCAAATGCACCGATGAATTCGGCAATATGGATTTTTATTACATAACTTCAATCGACTGCCTCAAAAAGGGCGCTTACTCGATTATGGAACCCGACGAAACGCTCTGCACAAAGGTGAGTGATTTTTCAGACGGATTGTGTCTTGTGCCGGGACTTTGCTTTGAGAATCAGGGATACAGGCTCGGATACGGCAAGGGGTACTATGACAGGTTTCTCGAGCATTTTTTCGGAACAAGCGTGGGACTTTGCTATTCTTCTCTTGTACAGTCTCGGATTCCCGTTGATGTTTATGATAAAAATGTAGATATACTCATCACGGAAAATAATATTAATTATACAAGTATTGCGTTTAAAAGGAATGATACATATGAGCCTTGATAACTACAATGATTTTACACCGCAAAGCCTTGAGGAGCAAAGACGCAAGAAGGCTGAAAATTTTCATCTTCATATAAACGAAGAAGATTACGGTGTTGACAGTGCGTCAGGCGAAGCAGAAGAGCTTAATTCATACAGCGGTCAGGAGGCAAGGGATGAAATTGCCCGCAAGTCAAAGACCGCGCTTAAAAGAATGAAAAAGGAAAAGAAAAAAGAGCTCAAACAAAAAAATAAGCACAACAGGCGTTATTTCAGATGCTTTTGGATTATATCCGTGATTATTGTCGGAGCTATGTTATCGGTGTATTTTATAACAGGTATGAACGACCTGCTTGCAATCAACAGGACAGACACATCAAAGGTCACTATTGAAATACCCGAAAATCCTACTGTTGACGATGTTGCCGAAACGCTTGAGTCAAACGGAATAATCAACGAACCATCATATTTTAAGATGTACGCAAGCATTACAAAATCGGGTGACTCCTTTACCCAGGGTACATATGAAATAAGTAAGAATATGGACTATGAAGCCATAATTAATTATCTTTTAAGCTCAAATAACAGAACCGATACCGTAAGCGTAATGATATCGGAGGGTCAAAATGTTCTTGAAATAGCAAACACCCTAAAAGAAAACGGTGCGTTAAACGATGTTGATACTTTCCTTGAGCTTTGTGCGTCGGATAACTTTGACGATGATTTCAGCTTTCTAAAGGAAATTGATAACGAAGATGACCGATATTATAAGCTTGAGGGTTATCTCTATCCTGATACCTATGAGTTTTATAAGAACGAGGACGCTGAAAGCGTAATATATAAATTCCTCAACAACTTTGAGATGAGACTTAGTCAAAAGCAGGATGTCAGCGGATATGACGATCTCACAACCGTAAACAAGATGCTTGAAAACAGCGACTATTCTCTTGATGAAATTATGAGAATAGCGTCAATAATACAGGCAGAGGCGGCAAACACCGAGGATATGTACAATGTTTCATCCATCATTCACAACAGACTTACTGCCGATGCGGATATGGGTGTTTCCAATCTCGGACTGGATTCGACCAAGTACTATCCGTACAGGAGCGCGTCTGATGTTCCTAAAAGCGAAGGCAGCAACTACACCAGCAAATACGATACATACTCAAAGACGGGATTGCCCGCGGGTCCGATTTGCAACCCGGGTATGGACGCAATTCTTGCCGCACTTAATCCCAACGATACGAGCTATTATTATTTCTGCCACGATTCGGACGGAAATGCTTACTATGCGTCAACGCTTTATGAACATCAATTAAATTTGGAGTATATACAATGATAAATAAACCTGAAATTTTGTCGCCTGCGGGTGATATGGAATGCCTTGATGCCGCACTTAATTTCGGTGCCGACGCAGTTTTTCTCGCAGGTAAAATGTTCGGAATGAGATCCTCCCCTCAGAATTTTGACAATGAACAGTTAAAAACTGCCTGTGAAAAGGCACACTCAAAGGGAAGCAGAATCCATCTTACATGCAACGTGCTCCCAAGAAACCGAGAGCTTGATTTTCTTCCCGATTTTCTAAGCTATGCGCAGGAGTGCGGTGTTGACGCCTTTATAATAGCTGACCTCGGCGTATTTGAAGCGGCAAAGCGTTATGCTCCCAAAGTTGCCCGCCATATTTCAACTCAAGCGGGCGTTACAAATTACGCTACTGCAAATGTACTTTACAATATGGGAGCTTCAAGAGTAGTCCTCGCAAGAGAAATTCCTCTTGATGAAATTGCCGAAATGCGTGCAAAAATCCCAAAGGAACTCGAAATAGAATGTTTTGTACACGGGGCGATGTGCGTATCATTTTCGGGAAGATGTTTGATTTCAAGCTATATGACCGGCAGAGACGCAAACCACGGCGACTGCGCTCAGCCGTGCCGCTGGAAGTATCATTTGTTTGAAGAAAACCGTGAGGGTCAGTATTTTCCCGTGGAGGAAACCTCCGACGGCACATATCTTTACAATTCAAGAGATTTGTGTATGATCGAGCATATACCCGAGCTTGTAAAGGCGGGCGTTTCAAGTCTTAAGATTGAGGGCAGGGCAAAATCAGCGTATTATACATCGGTAATAACAAATGCTTACCGACACGCCGTTGATGAGTATTTTGAAAATATGAGCGACAGTTATACCGTTTCTCCCTGGATTAAGGAGGAGGTTGAAAAAATCAGCCACCGAGAGTATAATACAGGCTTTTATTTTAATCACGAACCGGGGCAGGTTACGGGTAACGGCGGCTATATCCGTCATTACGACGCTGTTGCGGTGTGTGAGAAGTCCATTGACGACAAAACCTCGCTTATTTCTCAGCGCAACAAATTTTGGGTCGGCGATACGCTCGATGTTTTGCCTCCGAGCGGTGTGCCTTTTAACACCGTTTGTATCTCACTGAAAAATGAGCAGGGAGAATTTGTTGATAGCGCGCCTCATCCTACCGAAAAACTTGTTATGACTTCGGACAAGCCTGTTCCCAAAGGCTCGGTAATCAGAAAAAAGCGTGATTAATCTATTGACAATCAGTTAAAACGGTCATATAATCTAATAGATAAATATTTATTCGGCGTTGACGGGAGGAGTCGTTTAACAGCCTTTCAGAGAGAAGTTGGTCGCTGCGAAACTTCAGGCGAAAATTCGACGGGCTGCCCCTGAGCTTCGTGTGATTAAGCACGGCGTATGTCTGCGTTAAAGACTTGTAATCCTATGATGATTACTCAAAGCGGGCGTTTTGCGCCAATTTGGGTGGTACCGCAGGAATTTCCTGTCCCATATTTTTATATGGGACTTTTATTTTTTGTTTAAAAAGGTTGTACTAAGACCTTTGATATAAATTTATTTCCTATAAAGAATAAAGGAGAGCGTATTATGGAGTGGACAGGACTTAACGAATTAAGAGAAAAATTCCTCTCGTTTTTTGAATCAAAGGGTTGTTTGAGATTGCCGAGCTTTTCCCTTGTTCCAAAGGACGACAACAGCCTCTTGCTTATCAACAGCGGAATGGCGCCTATGAAAAAGTATTTTACGGGTGAGGTAACACCGCCCCGCAAGCGTGTAACAACATGCCAAAAGTGCATACGCACACCCGATATTGAGCGTGTCGGAATCACGGCTCGTCACGGTACATTTTTTGAAATGCTCGGAAACTTCTCATTCGGAGATTATTTTAAGAGGGAAGCAACCGCGTGGGCTTGGGAGTTTTTTACCAAGGTGCTTGAAATGCCCGTGGACAAGCTCTATGTGTCTATTTACAAGGACGATGATGAGGCATACAAGATTTGGACTGAGGAAGTCGGCGTTGACCCCTCCCACATGGTTCGCTTGGGCAAAGAGGACAACTTCTGGGAACACGGTTCAGGCCCCTGCGGTCCCTGCTCCGAGATTTATTTTGACAGGGGCGAGGATAAGGGCTGCGGCGACCCGAATTGTCATGTCGGCTGTGAATGCGATAGATTTGTCGAGGTTTGGAATCTCGTTTTCACGCAGTTTGAAAGCGACGGAAAGGGCAACTACACACCGCTTGACCATCCGAACATTGACACGGGCATGGGACTTGAGCGTCTTGCGTGTGTAATGCAGGGTGTTGACAACCTTTTCCTTGTTGACACAATCCAAAACATAATGAAGCATATCTCGAAAATTACAGGCGTTGAATACGGTAGGGACGAAAAAAGCGATATTTCTCTTCGAGTAATTACCGACCATATCCGCAGCACAACATTTATGATCGGTGACGGTGTAATGCCGTCAAACGAGGGCAAGGGCTATGTGCTTCGCCGCCTTTTGAGGCGTGCCGCACGCCACGGCAGACTTCTCGGCTACAAGGAACCGTTCCTGTATAAGGTTTGCGATACGGTTATAAAAGAAAATCTTACCGCTTATCCCGAGCTTAAAGAGAAAGAAGATTTTATCACAAAGGTTATCAAGGTTGAAGAGGAGAGCTTTGCAAAAACAATAGACCAGGGCTTTAAGATGCTTCAGGAAATTATGGAGGATTCGGATATTGAAACCCTGAGCGGTGAGGACGCTTTCAAACTCAACGATACCTACGGTTTCCCGATTGACCTTACAAGAGAGATCCTTTCCGAAAAAGGAATTGAAGTGGATGTCGAACGCTTTTATGAGCTCTTAAAGGAACAGAAAAAGCGTTCGCGTGACGCACGCAAGAACGCGGGGGCAGATGCGTGGATTTCCGATACAACGGATCTTTCCGATATTGCAAAAACCGAATTCGTAGGCTATACAGACCTTGTCTGCGATTCAAAGGTGCTTGCGATAGTTAGAGACGGCGAGCGTGTAGATAGCGTGAGCGAGGGAGAAAGCGCAGTTGTTGTGCTTGACAAAACTCCTTTCTATGCCGAAAGCGGCGGTCAGGTGGGTGACACAGGCGTTATTGTAAATTCCAACGCTTCACTTGATGTCGGAGATACAACAAAGGACGCTTCGGGCAATATTTTCCTGCATGCCTGCACGGTTAAAAGCGGAATGCTTGCCGTAGACGATGAGGTTAAATCGTCAGTAGACAGCAAGCGCAGAGCTGATATTACAAGAAATCACACAGCGGCGCACCTGCTTCAGGCAGCTCTCAGAGATGTTTTGGGAAATCATGTTCAGCAGGCAGGACAGCTTGTTACTGATTCATATCTGCGTTTTGACTTTACTCATTTTGAAGCAATGAGTGCAAAAGAGTTGATTGAAGTAGAAAATCTTGTAAACCAAAAAATATTTGAGGCGATAGATGTTCAGACCCGCGAAATGCCTATTGAAGAAGCTAAAAAACTCGGCGCGATGGCTCTGTTCGGTGAAAAATACGGTGATGTGGTTCGAGTTGTAAGTGCAGGTGACTTTTCTGTTGAGTTCTGCGGAGGTACGCATGCGAAAAATACCTCAAATCTGGGATTATTTAAAATTCGCCAGGAAGGCTCGGTTGCAGCAGGTGTCAGAAGAATTGAAGCTCTTACAGGCAACGGCGTACTCAACTATATAAATAATGCAAACGCCGTAATAATGGGAGTATGCTCGGCCCTTAAGATTTCTAATCCAAAGTCTGTTGTAGAGGGAGTTCAAAAGGCTGAAATTCTCATCAAGGCACAGCAAAAAGAAATAAATGAGCTCAACACAAAGCTTGCCACAGCACAGCTTGCAGAGTTGTTTGCAGGTACAGAGGTTGAAAACGGCGTAAGAATCGTAACAGGTACAGTAAAAAATGCAAATGCGGATGTACTTCGCACAATGTGCGAAAACGCAAAGGCACATGCCCCGAAAGTTGTTATGGTGCTCGGCACTGTCAACGACGGAAAGGTAACATTTGCAGCAGCTTGCGGAAAAGAGGCTGTTTCATTAGGTGCGAATGCAGGTAAAATTGTAAAGACTGTAGCTCAGGCGGCAGGCGGCAACGGCGGCGGAAAGCCCGATATGGCAATGGCAGGAGCAAAGGAACCCGAAAAAGTAGAATTTGCCCTTTCAACCGTTAAAGAAACAGTATATTCAATGCTGAAATAATTTATGACTTAATTACTTATTTTGTTTAAATCTAATTAAATTTGTATATATTAAACAAAACACAAGGTCAAATATTGTGCAATTAACCGTCTTACAATTAATTCAAAGGTATTGAAGTTTTTTTATAATTATTGTATAATAACCTTACTAAGATATTGAATTATATCTTTGATTTCACGAACAATTTAGGAGGAGATTAAAAATGTTCAAGAAAATTGCAAGCCTTATTGTTGCTGCTACAATGATCACATGTACAGCTGCAATAACAGCAAGTGCAGCTGAGACTGAAGTTGAAACAGTAGCTGCAGAGGACTCAGCAGTTGTTTCTGCAGATAGTTCATCAGAAGTCGGAGCTGACAGCGCTTCATCAGAGGTTGGTGCAGGAAATACAATCAGCTTTGATGTTAATAAGTCAGGCTGGGGCAATGTAAAGACAGTTTACTGCCATATTTGGAAGGCTGACGGCACACCTACATCATCAGGTGAAGCTTGGCCTGAGTGGCAGACAAAGAAAGAACTTGCTACATATAACAAGGATACAGGTATTGCTACTTTTGATCTTTCAAAGACAGGTCACGAGTTCAGCAAGTCTGACGGAAAAATCTACTGCGTAATTTTCAGTGCTAATACCGGTATGCAGACATACAACACAATCATGAGCGGTGCTTGCATCGGCGATACAATGTATTGCAACGGTGAGCAGATTGAAAACCCTGAAGATTCAGCTAAAAAGGCAAATGTTGCAGTTTGGCAGAACAACCCTGACTGCGGTCCTGAGAGAAAAATCACTTCAACAGGTAACATCGTTGGTTCTGCTTTCCCGGAGGGCGAGTCAGATGTAACTCTTCTTGCTAACTATCTCATGCAGTATTACGAAGACCCTGCAAAGACAGAGCTTACACAGGATCTTCTCAATACACTTAAGATCAGCCCTGTAGATGTTATGGGTGTTGTTAAAGAGAGAGCTGCTGACGATCAGGACAAGATTGATGCTATCGAAAAGATTCTTTCATCTTGCACTGACCCCACAACAGGCGAAAAAGTTGATACAGGTGCTCTTGAAAAGGTTGAAGCAGGCGGAACAAGCACTAACCTCAGCGGTTCTGGTTCAGGTTCAAGTTCAGGCTCAGGCTCAAGCTCAGGTTCAGGTTCTGTTCAGTCCGGTCAGGAAACAACAGTATTCTTTGTATTCGGTGCTCTTATGCTTGCAGCAGCAGGAGTTGCTTTCCTCGCAAGAAAGAAGAGAGAAGAATAATTCAGCTTATTTATAAGCATAATACTTACAAATTTGCGTTGCAGGAAACTGCAACGCTTTTTGTATCTATTTCCAAAAATTAAAAAGTTTTAAGAGTATCTGTATTAAATCTTTAACAAGAAACTATTGATTTTTTTTGTTTGGTATGTTATAATACGGACGAATTGCAAGAAGTCACAGCGTGCAATTAAGTGAGCGGCAGGCCCTGTGCGATTGGGGTCTGTGAATCATGTCAGGCGGGGAACCGAGCAGCATTAAGCAGTTTTTCCGATGCGATGCAGTAAGTCTGCCGCTTACTTATTTGCATGTATGCCGTTGTTTCGGCTGACGGCTTGCATTTTTTGTTAGTGCGGAGGTGATTTTTTGTACAGGGTTTTATACCGAAAATGGCGTCCACAGACATTTGATGACGTTGCGGGACAGGAACATATAACAACTACTCTGAAAAATGAGCTTACAGCACAGAGAATTAATCATGCTTATCTTTTTACGGGTTCAAGAGGCACAGGTAAAACCACATGTGCAAAAATTCTCGCCAAAGCCGTTAATTGCCTTGATATTCAAAACGGCAATCCATGCGGAAAATGTGAGATATGCAGGGGAATTGATAACGGAAGCATTCTTGATATTGTTGAAATGGATGCAGCCTCAAACCGCAAAATTGATGATATTCGTCAGATTATTGATGAGGTGCAGTTCAAACCTTCAAAATGCAAATACAGAGTTTATATAATCGATGAGGTCCATATGCTTACAACAGAGGCTTTTAATGCTCTGCTTAAAACGCTTGAAGAGCCTCCTAAGCATGTTATTTTTATACTCGCAACAACAGAGGTACATAAGTTGCCTCAAACCATACTTTCTCGTTGTCAACGCTTTGATTTTCATAGGATACCGCCACGAAAAATTGCCGACAGACTGTTATATGTGGCAGAGCAGGAGAATGTAACTCTCTCGGATCCTGCCGCCATGCTCATAGCTTCCGTAGCTGACGGTGCGTTGCGTGACGGATTGTCGCTGCTCGACAGATGCATTGCGATAAGTTCCGATATTGACGAAAATACGGTGCAAAATGCAGCCGGGCTTGCACAAAAAACATATCTCTATGACCTTGCTGCCTGCGTGATAAATAAAAATACTGCAAAAGCACTTGATATAATCGACCGATTATACGGTGAGTCAAAGGATATGGCAAGGCTGTGCGATGAGCTCATCGCTCATTTTAGGGCTTTAATGCTGATTAAGTCTGTCAAAAACCCACAGGAAATTCTTGTGATGGGAGATGACGAATTTCAACAGGCACAAACTCAAAGTGATTATCTTTCACTTGCCGATATTGTATATTATATGGATGTGCTTTCTCGTTCTTATCAGCGTATGGGCAAGGGTACGGGCGACAGGACAGAGCTTGAAATGGCAATGGTAAAGTTATCCGCCCCCGAACTTGACAGCACATTTGAGGCACTTTCTAAGCGAATAACCGCACTTGAAAAGGCAGTAAAAAACGGATTATCCCTAAACACTGCCCCGTTAACTCAATCTGTTGAGAATAATCCTCAAAAGACTGTGACAGATAATTCAGAGCGTGATGATGAATTTACCGCACCTGAAAATCAACCTAATAAGGAAGTAAAAAGCACTAAAAATGAATCCTCGACTGTAAATTCTTATCAGACACCTGTACCGCCAAAAATTTCTGCCGATACACCTTTTACTGTGAAAAATCCAGAAAAAGTATCTGTAAATATTGACGAGATTTACAATAACGCAGTTCCGTTTAATCAATGGGCAGAGGTTGTAAGTAATATGAAGCCCATTTCAAGGGCTATCGCGGCGGCATTTACAGGTTCAACGGCGTATGTCAGCGGCAGTTATCTTTTGATTGACACAAGTAACGAGATGGCGTTTGAACTTTTAAAGAACGGTTCAAGGCGTGAGGAAATAAGAAAAATTATTCAAGAAACTACAGGCAGAGTTTATAAGCTCGGTCCGTACAAAAGAGCAGAAACTAAAAAGCAAACAACCGACCCTCTTGAGATTTTAAAAAACGGTCTTGAGGGAACGGGAATTGAAATTACTGAGGAATAAAACTGAAAGGAATTTAATATTATGAAAGCAAGATTACCAAAGGGATACGGAAACGGCGGAGTAAATAATATTCAGCAGCTTGCCCGTCAGGCACAAAAGCTACAGGATGATATGGAGGCAGCTTCGGCAGAACTTGAAGCAAAGGAATATGACGCCACGGCAGGGGGCGGCGCAGTAAAAGTTACCGTAACAGGAAAAATGGAACTTACTAAGGTTGAAATTTCACCTGAAGTTGTTGATCCCGAAGATGTGGAGATGCTTTCCGACCTCGTAATGGCTGCGGCAAACGAGGCATTAAGAGCTGCCGCTAAAGAAAAAGAGGATAAGATGGAATCTATTTCTGGCGGACTTAACATACCGGGTATGTTTTAATTATGGCACAGATAAATGCGGCTCCGCTGGAAAATCTTGTGGAGCAGTTTGAAAAAATGCCGGGGATAGGTCACAAAACCGCGCAGCGACTTGCATATTATGTTCTTAATTTGTCAAAAACACAAGCAGAGGAACTTGCAAACGCCGTGCTTGATGCCCATACAAAAATACACTATTGCAGCAGATGCTGTAACCTCACAGACAAAGAACTTTGCTCGGTGTGTGAAAACCCAACAAGAGATAATTCGGTGATTTGTGTAGTTGAAACCCCGAGAGATGCCGCTGCTGTTGAAAATACCCGTGAGTTTAACGGCGTTTATCATGTTTTGCACGGAGCGATTTCTCCGCTTAATGATATAGGACCTGATAATCTCACAATAAAACAGCTTGTTGCCCGCCTTTCCGATGACAGCGTAAAGGAAGTAATTATGGCGACAAACCCTACTGTTGAGGGAGATGCGACCGCGCTGTATATTTCAAAGCTCCTAAAGCCCATGGGTGTCAAGGTAACCCGTCTTGCATACGGAATACCTGTCGGAGGAGACTTGGAGTACGCCGACGAGTATACGCTTGCAAAGGCGTTGGAAGGCAGGAATGAGATATAATGAGCTCAATTAAAACTATTTCTCAAAACAAAAAGGCTTCACATGACTACTTTATCGAGGAGTCATATGAAGCCGGAATCGAGCTGTTCGGCACAGAGGTTAAATCTATCCGAAACGGAAGAGTTAACCTTAAGGACAGCTGGTGTTCTATTGTTGACGGGGAAATGTTTGTAAACGGTATGCACATATCTCCGTATGAGCACGGCAACATCTTTAACCGTGATCCGATGAGGGTTAGAAAACTTCTTATGCACAAGAAAGAAATCAACAGGCTGTACGGTACAGTAAAGCAGACGGGATATTCTCTCATTCCGATAAGCCTGTATTTTAAGGGAAGCAGAGTCAAGCTCCAGGTCGGTTTGTGCAAGGGTAAAAAGCTCTATGATAAGCGAGAGGATATGGCAAAACGCAGCGCAAAGCGTGACATAGAAAGAGCGTTAAAAGAACAGTCGCGCGGTTAATAAAATATAAAAACTTACAGCATTATAACCCTTATTATAATGCTGTATAAAATGGGATATATTTATTAAATATCTTGTAAGTTAAAATAAAAAATATAATATACGGGGATGTAAAGGTTTCGACGGGGATTGTAAACCTTGATAAGCGAGCAGCGGTGCGGAACCGCTATAAAATCCGCAACTTAAAAATAACTGACAACAATAAAGTTGCATTAGCAGCTTAATGCTGCTCGTTCCTGCACAGAGCACCACGGCTGTGTAAGGGGCGTCGATTAGTGGTAAATGTGAACAGAGGATTGCTCCGTACTCTGTCACAGCTTAGGAGCTGCCAAACCGCATAGCCTGTCGTTGGGCGGTGCGGCAAGGGAGATTTAAAACAGCGACTGCGCTCGGAGAAGGTCTTGGCAAGCAATTTTCGGACGGGGGTTCGACTCCCCCCATCTCCACCATAAAAACGCCGATTTAATCGGCATTTTTAATTTTCGTGTTGCATTTCGTGTTGCATTTTTTAAAATTACTGTCAAAGATGTTTACAATTTTATCTGAAATTTCTTTTTTCTTATCTCTTAAAGTATGCTGATAAATTTCTTGTAAAACGGAAACATTTTCCCAGCCGCCTATTTCTGCAATGTACTTATCAGGAATTCCTTGCGAATGTAGCTCGGACGCAAAATAGTGTCTGAGTTTATGAAAAGAAAATTTTGGAATGTTTGCTTTTTCAAGACATCTATAATATGAACCGCTCAAAGATGCAGGTGTGCAACTAAAATATTTCCACTTTCTACATTCCGCAATTACAGAACTTGGCAGCGGCACAAATCTCGTCCCGGCAATAGTCTTAGTTGTTTTTACAACAGTTTTTTTGTTCTTATCATAAACAACGGCCTTATTTATATTCACGCCTATATCAGAAAAATCATCAGGAGTTAAGGCACAAATTTCCGAACGCCTAAGCCCGCCCTGACTTGCAAGCAGAATAGGAACTCTGATTCTTTCATCAGCAACTTCAAGCAGACTGTTAATGTCTTTTGTTGTAGGTATGTATACAGAATTTTTAATTTTTTGAGGGAGCGTTGTATTCAATTTTAAATTAGGTGCATAAGCTCTTACAACCGCTGATAATAAACCGTGTGCATTGCGAACGGTTTTAGGTGAAGATGTTGAGGAAAGCTCGTTAACGGCCGTTTGTACCAACTGAGGAGAAATTTTTGACAGCTTCATTGGCATTAATTTTTGAAAATAAATCCGTTTGCATTTTTCGTAACCGGCAATGGTTGAGGGTGAGAGTATCGCTGACTTGCTGTCAATATACCGTTCATAAGCTTCACGCAAGGTCAAATCTTCATAGCTTAAATCTCTGTGGCTGCTCATTTGATATTCAGCAGCCATATATTCCGCTTCTTTTTTTGTTGATGCAGTGAATGATTTATAATGCCTTTTGCCGTTTTCGTCGGTGTGGCTGTAAACCTGCACACGCCAGTTTCCGCTCGGCAACTTTTTTGCTTTTGCCATAATAAACGCTCCTTTTCTTAAAAAAGGGTGCAAAAATCCCTTGTGCTTTAAAATGCTTGAAAAAACACAAGGGATATGATACAATATTTTTGCATTTAACTGCACCATATGCACCTGTTGTGTATGGTTTCCGCTCTCTCCGAGGAACAGTCGGGGAGGGCGTTTTTTTTATTTAATGTTTAATGGGTCTTTTTTGTCAGATCCGGGCTTTTGTGTGCAAGTATGTAATCCATCAATATGTTCATTTAAACTCGGCTTAATAGTATGCCACATAGGGTCAAGAATAAAGTCAATACCTTCACGCCTTGCGTGCTTAGCAGCTGGGACAAAGTCGCTATCACCTGCGATTAATATAATTTGGTCTACTAATTGTTTTTGAGCAAGTGAAGCAATATCAAGCCCTATACGCATATCAACGCCCTTCTGCTGAATATCAAGAACAAAGTCAGCTTCTTTCAAACCATCAATTGTTATTGTTCTATTGCAAAGTTTCTTTGTGACATCTGGTTTTAGTACATATCCGACTGTGCTTTCTAACAGTTCACCCATTCTTAATGCAACCTTACGCTTTTTGCATAATTCTGCAAAAAAGTCTTTAGTCCATCTGTATTGTGCACTTCTTGACAAATCTATAGTTTGGCTTGTCAAAGGGTGCATTATTGTTCTTTCTGATGGAGGACAGTCATAATAAAATATTCGATACAGTGATTTTGGTTCTTTATGATTTCCCATTTTTTCATCATCTAAATGCCTATTACAGTATGTAATTAGTTCATTAGCTCTGTCCTTAGGTGATTTCATTCCAAAAAGATAATTAGCACGTTTATTATAAAATCCCCCATCGACCATAATTGCTGTTTTTATCATAGTATTAATTCCTTTCTTAAAAATCAAAAACCTCCGGTCTCAACACTTCCCTTATGGTGGGAGGTCTACTGCCGGAGGCTTACATTTACAATTCGTAGCTTTTGGCTACATTTATATTATATGCGATTCTGCGGCAAAAATCAATATTTTTTTAAAAAAAATTAAACTTTTATTAAAAAATTTAAATTATTATGAAATGAATAAGTTATATATCCTGTCCACTGTTCCCAGCAGCGGACGGTAGTTTTTATTGCCCATTTATCAAAAATTGCTTCAAATTATAGTGAATCAACAAGATCAATCAATTTTTTTAAATTTCGTTGAGTAGAAGAATCGCTTACATTTTCAAGACCACGATAAACATATTTTACGGTTTTTATTGCTTGCCAACCTGCTTTCTCATAATTATTACCTGTACCAGTGTATTTAGCTTCCAATAAAGCACCATAATACATTGTTTTTTCCATAGTTTCATTGTCCTTAAAGCAATTTTCAGCATTATCTTTGAGCCAATTAACCGCATTATTAATATCGTCAGTAGTGGCAAATGTAACATCGTAGTTTGCTTTGTCAATTAGATATCCAACCATTTCATTGCTATTAGGAAAAATATCTTCAGAGGAAGGCTCATCAACAGGTTTAAGAGTTTCCTCATATGAAGTCTTTTTATCATCCTCATAAATTACCATGCCGTCTTTTGTGATTTTGTCAACGCTCCCGCCTGCGGTAAGATATACACCTACATAATCGTCACTCCACTCAACAGCATAGTAGAGATCATCGTTTAAATCATAAGTCGAAGCACAGGCCTCAATTTCATCATCAAGTCCGATTTCAATTAAAGCCTTAAATACACCGTTCGCTCGAATTTCATCCAAATCCATTTTATCTTCGATCTTTTCGATTGAATCTTCATAGAAATCGTACTGTTCAAAGTCTTTCTTATCATTTTCACGCACACCACATGCTGCCATTGTGAAAATCATACCGATTGAAATAGCAGCAATTAAAATTATTTTTTTCATAATAATTCTTCCCCTCTAACATTGACAAATTGTGTCAGATATTATAATATTTTATCAGAGAGGTGCTCACTTCTCACAAAAAACCATTGTATGCCGTCCGCTGTTCCCAGCAGCGGGCGGTAGTTTTTTATTAAAGATATCGTTTCAAAATTTCAGTTAACTTTTCTTTATATTTTTCTATATCATAAATATCATTCAAGTTGATTTTTTCTTGGCTCTTATCCTCGTTTGGCAGAATAAGAGTTTTTTTGTTTGGCGTCAAAATAAGTCTGCAAATCCACTTTCTTCCGTTATCTTTATAGAGAATATTTATGTATGACACTGTATCACGATAATAAATATCATCCATCGATACAGTATCTTTGAGTAAATTTTTTATGATAAAGTACGCCTCGAGTTCCTCGGGTGTTGTAACAATTTTAGGTTCATCCTCATGTGTTTCTAAAGATTCAATGGTATTTTCGTCAGTGGAACCGTTTTCTTTTTGCGTTGCTTCATCTCCGCTGGAAGAAAGGGCAGCCTTTATCTTGTCGTTCATCAGTTCGCTTATATAAGAATTTAACGCTTTTTTCAGAAGCGGTTTAAATTTCTCAATAACATTTTGAGTTTGCCTTCCTGAATAGGTTTTATTTAAGAAAAATCTTGTAAAATCGTCGCTGGGATTCAAAAGTTCTTTAGAGAAAACATTTTTAAATTCATTTGAATATTTCAGTTCTGAAGCTGTACTGAATATTTCTTCAACATCAAAATTTGATTTATGAAATTTTTTTAATTCAGCAATTTTGCTTTCTTTGGGATTTAAAATGTCGATTTCTAAAAAAGGGGACTCGTCCATTTTGTTAGGATTATCAAGATCAGTATAAAACTTATACACCAAACCGTTAGTCAATATTCCAAATCTTGCTTCCGTCGTTCCAAAATATCTAAAAAGCTGCGAACCGTGCTTATTAAGATTTTCTCCGCACCATTTAGCTTCAACCAGAATTATGGGTTCTCCGTCTTTGACAATTGCATAGTCTACTTTTTCACCTTTTTTTATACCAACATCAGCGGTATATTCGGGAACAAACTCGTCGGGATTAAAAACATCATATCCCAACATCGAGAAGAACGGAACAATGAGAGACATTTTTGTTGCTTCTTCGGTTAGCAAACCATCTTTGATACTTTTAGCTTTTTCTGAGAATTTCTTAAATTGATCTAAAAAATCCATATCTTACACTCCTTTAATATAATTTGACTGCAAAATTGCAGATAATATATAATATTTGTCCGCTATTCCCAGCAGCGGGAAGTGGTTTTATGTAAAGCGGATTAATATTCCGCTTTTTTTGTTTTTATAAAATCTTCAAATTGCTTATACACTTGACGCTCTAAATCGCTCAAATACCATGCGTTTCTCTGTTCAAGCGTTTTCATTCGTTGTGACCTGTATTCAGCCGCTTCAAAAGATATATTACATAACTCTGCAATATCTTTTGTATTTAAAATCTTTAACTCGTGAAGTACACAAGCAGGCGCTAATAAATCCCTCGCAAAAACATTAGCTTGACTTTCTGTATCGTCGTTTATTGAAAAAGTCCTATATTGCTGAGTGTTGACTAACAAATGCCCGAGAAATATATGACCGAGCTCATGTGCTATCGTAAATCGGCAGCGGCGTAACGGTTCGGTATCATTATATATTATATAAAACCTATTATTTTGAAGAATCGTTTTTCCGCTTTGTCCAGAATTTAAAAAATTTACTTTTGAATTTTTCAAAATAGTTATGTCAGCCGCTTTTGCTATATCACTTAATTTTACAGGCAATGTGTTTACTTTAAAATCAATTAAACACTGCCATGAAGCATTTCTTGATTTTTTATAAATTCCATAATTCAGTGTCCTCACCTCATAGGTAGTTTAACCTATGAGGTCCTTTTTATTTATAAATCTGAATCGTCAGGCTCAAATTTGCTTAAGTCAGGAACATTTTCAATTTGTATTGGTTCATTATTATTGCTTCTCGCAGCGGTAAGTGAAGGTATAGTTTCAGCTTCAATACCGAGCAAACGGTCAACCGCTGCTTGCATTCCTTTTTTATTTCTATAAGCTATAATAACATTTTTTTCATGAGGAGTTAGATTGAATTTTATTTTTTTAACTTCATTTATTATTTCTTTAAATTCATAAAGAATATCATCAACATTATATATATCGCACAATTTTAAAAATATTTCTGCGTCTGGTTGACTTCGAGAATTTTCCCAGCCGTTAACTGTTTTTCCGCTTTTTCCTACTAACTTACCGACCTCATCTGCTGTCAAGCCTGATTTTAGTCTTAATCTTTTTAAAACTTCCGATATGTATTCTTTAGACATACTGTTGTGCCCTCTCTTATTTTATAAGAAAAATCTTATTAATTACAATTTTATTATAATACAATTTTAAGATATGTCAATATAAAATTCTTAAAATATAAGAAAAATATTTAAAAAATGATTGACAATCTTAAAAACTAAGAGTATAATTAAGACAAATCTTAAATATTAAGAGGAGGTGAGTTGATGAGTACCGAAAAAACAATTGTTAATTGTTTCAATATTAAAATTGCTGAAAGACGGTTAAAGCAAAAAGATATTGCCGAAAAAATAGGCATAACGGAAGATCGGCTTTCGAGAATCTTATCTTTAAAGAGCAAAATGCTTGCAGAAGAAATGATTATGATCTGTATAGTTTTAGACATTGATCCTAACAATTTCAGAAAATCCGCTTAAACAATAATTCAGAAAAGAGGTGAAACCAATGATAATCTACGCAATAATAGTAACGGTTTTAGCAATTGGTTTTGCAATTGGGTATTTTATAAACAGAACTGCATATAAGGCAATGTTATTGCTTTACGCTAAAAAATTTGAAAAACCCACAGCCGATGAAATTGCCGATGCAGTAAATCAAACACTCGGCAGCGGAAAGGGTGATAAAAATGTTCTTCCGAAATAAGAAAAAGGTGAAGACAATATCTGACGAGAAACAAACGAGATATATACCCGAGGCTCCCGCACCAAATTCTTTTAATTTTTTAGAAACGGAAAGCTGGAGCGGAGATTTTGCGGTACCTTCGGTTCGAATGTCAGTTGTGCTTGCTTACTCCGATTGGTGCACACTTCAAAAGTCACAGTTTTATCGTGATTTTGAACTTTTCCTTTTGGAACTACAAAAACGAGATAAGCAGAAAAGGAGTGAACAAAATGAATAACAGCCATTATGAAAACTATGATGTTGAGTGCAGGCTAAACGGTGCGGAGCAGTACTGCAAAAAATACAGCGGCTCTCCGTGCTGCTTTTTCTGTAAGGACAAGCCTACTTGCAGTCAAGCTTGTATGAATGAGCCGATAGCTTGCGGTCATTCGGTTTGTAAGAATAAAGAGAAAGGATGAGGTGAGAATATGCCGAGAATGATTAAGCCGCCTGAAGATAAACAAAAACGGGCTTTGCAGGCTAACATTGTTTACCTTGCCGACAGCCGAGGAATTTCCGTTGAGCTTTTAAAAGCAGCGGCGAGGCTCAGCGACTATCAGTACAGGGAGCGTCAGAAAGACCCGGGCAAATATACATATGATGATTTGTTGAGAATTGCAAAAAAGCTTAATGTATCCGTTCCGCAGCTTTTTGGGGTGAAGTAATGAACGCAAGAGAAATTAAGAGAGCTTTTGAGGAAATGCTGCCGGTGGTAGTTTGCTTGCCGAACCAACAACCCGTTGTCTGCTCTTGCATTGAAGAGATAGTCTATTCACGCAGTCCATACAGCGGAAAGAAGGTTGTTTCGTGCGTGTGCAGAGACGCTGCCTGTCATAGATCTTTAATCAGAGCCAAAGGACGATATTTGAAATTTTTGGAGGATATTAAATGAAAAAACTAAAAGATTTTAAAACAAAAAGAGCACTCAAGAAAAAAGTTGAAGAACAGGACCTGCTCATATCACATTTGAAAAAACGAATCGCAAACCTTGAAGCTGAGCTTGATATAGAGCGATCTCTCAAAAAATATTACAAGCGCAGTTTTGAAGATTTAAAAGGAGGTAATACATATCAAGAAGGTATTAAAGAAGCTGTTTAAGCACTCGACGCTGTTTCTGACGGCAATATCATTGGTGTTAGTAGTTGGAGTAAACCGTTTGTTCGAGGAAAAAGCAATAAATTATTCCGTCGCGGTTTTGTTTACGATGATAATTTTAGTGCTTATTGCCACGCTTATAAAGGTAAAAATTATTGAAGATAAACACGACAAGCGGAGGTGAAAATATTGAAAAGATTAACATTCCGAAAGCCCGACGGCTCTTGCGGAATTGCCGGCGTCGATGTGAAATCCTTAGATAATGTAATGTACAGCGTTTTTTGGAAGCTGAAAGAATACGAGGACACAGGTTATAGCCCTGACTTTATTGATACAATATCGGATATTCTTCTTGATATTAAGCAGCGGCTTGAGAAGTCAAGCGATGTCAATGTTAAGAGCTGCATTACAGCGATAGATTTTATTTTGAAGAGCAAAGAAAAAGACCACTGAGAAGTGCCATTCTCAGCGGTCAAAAGAAAAAATATCTACAACTTGATTTTAATTCAATTAAGTTGTTTTGTCAAGTGAGGTACAAAAAATGTATAACAAAACAATTAACAAAATCAACGAACAAGGAAAAGATTTTCAGAAATTCTCAAACGAGTGGAATGTCATGCAACAATTAATTGATATATTAACTGTTCAGAAAACAAGTGCTGAAATTGTATATCAAGATTTAGATATTAAGGAAATGCAGTTGACTGCACTTGTTGACAAAGTTGTAAAAAAGCGGCTATCCGATCCGTATAAGGTTATGGAGGAAATCTGCAAATTTTATTCAATCCCGGTACCCGAAGAACTTCCACCCGAAGTTTGGAGAAACGCAAGCAATCCCGCCTCAAAAAATGAGCCTATAAATTTACTTGACTTAATTTAAGGCGGTGGGATTATGCAGAAAAAGAAGTTACTGTCCCTGCCAATACAGCAAGACATTGATGTACCTGCAATGCAGCACATTGAGGAAATCGTTAAAGAAATGTCTTACGGCTCATATAAGTATAATTTAAAAAACTATTGTTATAAGGCTTTTGTTTATAAATCAACAGATGAAAGCGTTTTAATTGTTGATGTATTCAAGCCGTCACCGCATGCAGAATTTCAGTTCAGACTTTTTCAAACAGATAAAAAATGGTTTACGGTTTATCCCGACGGGAAAACGAGCGAGAGCAGCCTTGACCAAGGACCGTGGAGCAGCAGTGCATACGGTCAGCGAATTAAATATCACCCGTTTAACGAAGATGATGATAAAACAATTTCAGATTTTATATATAAAAATTCGTACATAAGGTTTGAAGGAAACGGAATCGAGCAAATTGAATCGTGGCAAAAGCAAATCCGAAACCAGAGGCTGAAGGATAAATATAAAAGGATTAAAGATTCTATTTCGCAGAGCATGCTTGAAATCAGAACCGTACCGAAAGCGTTTAATGAATGGATTGTAAATTCTGCCATGAAGCAATACAGATATCTTTTTTATGAGGCGACTAAGAAAAAGCAGACAACGGCTCACTGTTCGCATTGCGGACAGACGGTTGTAGTTGAAACTCCTCACAAAGGAGATGTTACAAGCTGTCCTAACTGTAAAAGCAAGTGCGAGTGTAAGCCTTTAAGAGCGTATTTAAATACGCATGGATTTGAAGTACACGAAAGAGTGAGCTATATTCAGCCGATGAAGAACGGTAAATTCTGTTTCAGACTTTTCAATATATATTGGAGATGGAACGGAATGGACTGTAACTTTAGAGCAATTCCCTCAAAGAATGAATGCGAAACCATGAGGGCTATTTTAGGATTTGATAATAATGGAAAAATTGAAGTGATTGAATCCTTTGAGAGGGATTTTGAATATAAGGGCGGCGACTGGCGAAAGAATCATTATTGTTACGCAAAAGATTTGATGTATTCAAAAATTTTTCCCGGAACATTAAATAAAATTTTTAAAAGTCAGCCTGGTTTTAAAAAGTATCACTTTGATTTTAATAAAGTCGCACGCTTTTGCGGAAACATGAAAATAGATGATTTTTGGTATTGTGCGAATAATATTGAGTTTTTAATGAATCTTGTCAACAGCAAGCTTTATAATCTCGCACACGACATCGTGACTTGCGGAAGTCGAAATACATTTAAAAATTCAGACATATTTGATATCTATAAAGGTTCGCTGAGAAAAGGTTGTGGAATCACAAAGGACGAGCTTCCTTTACTTCAAAAAGTAAATCCGAATATAAATGAATTAAGACTTTTAAGAGCATATCAAGGCAGCGGAAAGCCGTTCGACCTTTCAAGCGTCCGTGGAGGTATTGAGTTTTATAGATATTTAAGAAAGGACAGTGTTTATAAAGTTTTATTAAAAATCTTAAAGTATTCTTCTTGGAACTCATTTTTAAAATTTTATAAATCTCAAAAGCTCCCGAAGTCGCATAACGGCTATTCTTGGAACGATCCGAGACCCAATTTTATAAGAGATTATATCGATTACTTAAAGAATGCGGAACTTCTTGAATACAAAATGAACGACCCGCATATTCTTTTCCCGAAAAATTTTAAGGAAGCTCACGACATCACTTATAAAATTGTAAATGATAAGGAATTCAAAGATGCGGAGCTTCCGCAAATCGCAAGGCAGTTTGAGAGGTATAACCGTTTATATGGCTTTTCTGATGATGAGTTTTTGATAAAATCGCCGTTAAGACATAACGAGTTAAAGCAAGAAGGTCAAATCTTAGGTCACTGCGTTGCTACATATGCACAGAGAGTAGCACTCGGCAAGACTATTATTCTTTTCATCAGAAAAAAGGATGAAGCGGACAAGCCGTATTTCACATTAAACCTTGATCCCGAATCATTAAATATAATTCAATGCAGGGGATATGGCAACTGTTCTTATCCTCAAGAGGTTAAGCGTTTTATGGATAAATGGTATAAAGAGAAGATTGAACCTATTAAAAGAGATAAGGAGAATAAAAAATGCTTGAAAACCACAGCGGCATAATGACTATTGCCGATTTTGAAATTAATAACATAACAGAGGATATAAAAAGAGCGTTGGAAACTCACGAGAGAATAATTGCTGCCGAGCAGACTGCGGCAACGGCAATGTTGTCTCTTTGTGAAAACCTCAAAAAGATGAGAGATACACAGCTTTATAAAGAACTCGGTTTTGAAAAATTTGAGGACTACTCCGAAAAAGCCTGTAATATAAAGAAGCGGCAGGCTTATAACTATATTTCTACATATGAAAAACTCGGAAAAGGCTTTTTGCAGTCAAATGCAGAGCTTGGAATAACAAAGCTACAGTTGTTGACTGAGGTTTGTGCTGTTGACCGTGCTGAATTTGTTGAAGAAAATGACCTCGGTGGTATGAGTGTTGCGGAAATTAAAAAAATCATTGAGCAAAATAAGCAGAGAGGTGAGCAGCTTAGCGTTCTTTCTGATGAGCTTGAAACCGTAAAGACAGATGCGACAAATGCAAAAATTCACAGCGATAACACCATTGAACAAATGCAAGCGAAAATTGAAGAATTAAGAAAAAGACCGATTGAGGTCGCAGTACAGCAGCCGTCCGAAGCTGATATTGCAAAAGCTGTTGAAGAAAAAACAGAGGAAATCAGAAAACAGCTTGAAAAGGAAAAAAAGGAAGAAATAAAAGAAGCAAAAAAACAGGCTCAAGACGATATGCTGAAAAGATTTCAGAAAGAATTTGATGAAAAGAAAGCTTCGGCAAGGCTTGAGGTCGAGCAGGAGCTCGAAGAAAAAATCAAATCGGCTGAAGCCGAAAAAGAACAAGCCTTACAGCGAGCCGAAGAACTGTCAAATAAGCTCGACAAGAATGCGGACGCTGACCTCGTGACTGCCTCAATATATTTTGGAGAAGTGCAGAAAACTCTTAACAGCTTTTTGCAGTCGGCTGCAAAGGTCGAAAGTAACGACATTGAAAAGGGAAGAAAATTAAAAACACTCGCAGCGGATTTTCTCAAAAAGGCAATAGACGAGCTTAATTAATTGATAACAAGCTCCGTGCGGCTTTGTTATATATAAGACATACACAGTCTGATTTTTTGATGAATATAAAAATTGTACCTCTTTCTTTATATACCGCATCGGCACGGCGATGCGGGGTTGAAAGGACGATAAGAATGAAAAATAAAAAAATCATAGATATATGTAAAAGAAACAGACATATATATCTGTTTAACGATTCCTTTGATGATTGTCAGTGGGTTTCAGACGGCAATGCGATTTATCTTATGACGGACATGCCTCATCTTAACGAAAGCTATATATGCAAGCTCTACGATATTACAGATTCTCAGGCAGACAAAATTACTTTCAGAACAAATTTAAATTTGCCCGAAGATTTAAGTTTTGATGATACCGATGCAACTGAAAAGCCTACAAGTCCTTTAATGTTAAATATAACAGTTGACGGTTTTACATTAATTCCTCTAATCACAGAAGAAGGACTTATGTTTTTAAACAGTCAATACTTAACTCCGTTCTGCGATACTAATAAAAATGATATTCAGATATATACGAGAAAACGAGCGTCAGGCAAAACAGTTTTTGCAATCAAAGTAGGACTGTTTCTTTATGCAGTTGTTTCGCCCTATAACATCATAAGCGAAGAATTTGTTGAAAAAGTAAAAATGCTTTACAAGGCAAGCGAAACAGCATTGTTTAATAATAAGTCTGAATCAGGGAGTAGCATGAATGAAAAAAATTCAGTATGAGGCTTGTGAACAGGAGAAGCTCTTTAACTGGGTTGCTTTTATGCGTTCTCAACTACCGGAAATTGATATGCTGTATCACATACCGAACGGAGGAAAAAGGAATGCAAGAGAAGCAGCGGCATTTAAACGCCAAGGTGTAAGAGCGGGTGTGCCGGATCTGTGCTTGCCTGTTCCCAGAGGACCTTATCATGGTTTATACATAGAACTTAAATACGGAAATAACAAACCGACCGATAAGCAAAAAATGTGGCTAAATAAATTAAATGAAAACGATTACGCAGTCGCTGTCTGCTATGGCTGGCAACAAGCAGCGGAATATATTGAAAAGTATTTATTGCTCAAAGGTTCAAAATGAAAGGAAAAAGAAAATGAGAATTGTTTTAGATGAAAACGCAAAAATTCCTACAAGGGCACACGAAACAGACGCAGGACTTGATTTGTATTCGAGAGAAAGAAAACCTATCAGGGCGAAAAGCAGTGCAGTATTTGACACAGGAGTACATATTGAGTTGCCTGCCGGTACAGTCGGAATGTTAAAGAGCAAAAGCGGACTTAATGTAAAACACGGATTGACAAGCGAGGGTGTTATCGATGTAGGCTATACAGGCAGTATATGCGTTAAGCTCTATAATCACAGCGACACGGATTATATTGTTGAGATTGGCGATAAAATCAGTCAGCTTGTGATTTTGCCTATCGTCACACCGAGCCTTGATTTAGTTGATAAACTTGAACATACCGATAGAGGAAACAATGGCTTTGGAAGCTCAGGGAAATAAGGAGGGAAAATCATGAAATGTAAGACTTGTATCAACTACGATGTATGTAGTAAACATAGTGCTAATTGTGACCGAGTAAGTGATTATTGCAAGATGTATAAAGACGGTTCAAAATTCATTGAGTTGCCGTGTAAAGTTGGAGATGTAGTATATTCCTATTGTGAAGAACTATACCGAATATTACCTTATTTTATTGACCAAATAATTATTAGCTATGATTCGGACAGCCTTAATAACGAATATGTAACTTTTGACGGTATTTCTTCAAATGCGTCAGAGTTACTTGCCGATATGGATTTTACTGTTGACGAAATCGGCAAAACCGTATTTTTAACCCGAGAAGAAGCCGAGAGGGTGTTGAAAAATGAAAATTGGATTGTGGAGTGACTGTCATAATTTTCCCTCACTGCCTTTGATGAAATTATCAGCATACCATAAACGACGTGGCGATGAAGTAGAGCTATTAGACCATATAAAACATTACGACCTTGTTTATGCTTCAAAGGTGTTTAGCTTTACCGAAGATATTGAAAGCAGAGCGATAGTTAATGCTGATGAAATCAGACGAGGCGGTACAGGATATTGTATAACAGTCAAGAGTTGTAAAGAAATCTTTGATAACTCAAAAAACCAATCCTTGCCCGATTATATTGAACATATCTATCCCGACTATAGCCTTTATCCCGATTATAAATATGCAGTCGGATTTTTAACAAGAGGCTGTCCGAGAGGTTGCGGATTTTGCGTAGTCGGTAAAAAAGAGGGTTTATGTTCTCGGCAAGTAGCTGACCTTCCCGAATTTTGGCGAGGTCAGAAAGAAATTAAGCTACTTGACCCGAATTTGTTAGCCTGCGAAAATCACGAGCAAATTTTAAAACAGCTTTCAGACAGCAAGGCAAGTGTTGACTTTACGCAAGGACTTGACATCAGGCTTGTAAATCCCGACAACATAGCTTTGCTAAATAATATAAAAATAAAGGTGTTCCATTTTGCGTGGGATAATCCAAAGCAGGATTTAACCGATTATTTTAAATTATTTGCAAAGCATACAAACATAAAATCGGACAGTAAGAAATCGGTGTATGTCCTTACAAATTACAACAGCACTATTGATGAGGATTTATACCGCATATACACATTACGAGATTTAGGTTATTTACCTTACCTAATGATTTATCAAAAGGAAACAGCGGATAAACAACATAGGGATTTACAGCGTTGGTGCAACTGTCGTTGGATTTTCCGCAGTTGCCCGAGGTTTGAAGATTATAAAAATCGTTAAAGGAGATAAAGACAATGGCTGAAAAAGAATATATTGAGCGTGACGGCTTAGTAGGACTATTTCTTGAAAAATGTTTTAAAGATACTTCATCAACAATTACTTACAGTGATGTGATACAAATCATTAATGCCTATCCCAGAGCCGATGTGCAGAAGGTCAAGTATGGGAAGTGGATAAAAAAATCATATTTATTAGATACAAGTAATTTCTGTTCTGTGTGTGGAGACAATTTCGGTATGCCACACGGTAAATTTAACATCTGCCCAAACTGCGGGGCAAAAATGGATGAGGAGTAAGCAGAAATGAGAGAAATTTTGTTTAGAGGAAAAGCGATTAATCGTGATAGAGGTTACTTGAGAAGTGACTATAAAAATGGCGATTGGGTTTATGGGTTGTTATCAAAAAAATATGATAAGCGATTTGAAAATCTACCAGCCGAAATGACCAATGAAAACGGAATCAGTGGTATTGAGATTGACTACAGAACAATCGGGCAATACACAGGCTTAACTGACAAGAACGGCAAAAAGATTTTTGAGGGTGATATACTCAGGTTTGAGAACGCTGATGGAGAGTTTACGGATTATGAAGTAATATGGTTTGGGAACAGATGGGAAGTTATACAAGGTGGTGCACAATTTGCTGACGAGCTTGATTTATTCTTTTGCGAACGCTCAACTGTAATAGGTAATGTCCACGACAATCCAGAATTGATTAAGAAGTGTTAATTATATGAGCAATTTATCAAACACATACGGTTTTAAATGTCCGAAATGTGGCTGCGAAAAACTTGAGTTTTCTGAAGTAACTGACATAAACGGTAAAAAATATTATTCATTGATATGTTCTGCTTGCGGAAATGAAGATGGAATAAATTCTGATGTTTTAAATTTAACCTTTCGTGTGATATCAAGATACTACTTATTAAACTATAGCAGAGTTATTTATCTTTCAAAACACTCAAAAAAATCAAGAGTAAGGAAAAAGAATTTTAACAGAATAAAACAAAAAATGATAAAAGATGTAATAAATTCATTTAAGGAGAATTAAATATGGCACACTTTGAGGCTTTTGCTTTGATTTTTGTGATTTGTGCAGTGATTGAAGCTTTGGTAGTCGGAGGTTTCTTCGGCATCCTGAAATTATTAAAAATCATTAAAAAACACAGGTTAAAACGCCGTGCCGTTTTACATAAAAGATAGAACTTAATAAATATCGTGCAATTCAAGGCATAGACGAGCACGGTCGTCTATGCCTATAAACATAAGTATTTTAATTTCAATAAATATAAAAATCTCAAAAATATTTGCGGCGACCTGCCGCTTTAGGCCTTGTAATCCGTATTATTTTTATATCCATTTATAAAATAATAAAATATTTAAAATTGGGTGTGAAAACAAGAAAGAGGAAAAAAAGGGGTGAAAGGGGAAAAAAGGGAGAAAAGCCTTTCTCTCTTTTTTCCCCTCAGAAAGGCAGTAGTTTTATGAAAGTCAGAGAAAAAAGAATTTTCAGCGGAAAAACTTTTGAGCCGGAATTTTATTGCATAACAAAAGACGGCAGAAGATATTCTCGCGGAAAGAAGAAACAGTTAAGCCGCGAAGTACAAAAAAAGCTAAACGATAAAAATGCACGAAAACATCTGAGAAGGCTTCTTGATACTAATTTTGATGAATCCGGTTATTACTGCACATTTACATACAAGGACAATGAGATGCCTTCCTCTTATGAGAATTGTAAAAAGGATATAAACAATTTTTTGAAAAGATTAAGGACCGCACGAAAGAGAGCTTGTCTTACGGAAGAACTAAAATATGTTTATGTCATTGAATTGAAGGTCAGTGCAAGAACCGGAATTGCACGCTTTCATTTTCACATTGTGATCAACGGCGGGCTTGCTCGTTCGGAAATAAAAAAAATTTGGGGAAAGGGAGATATAAAAAAAGTTGAAGAATTACAGCCGGACGAACACGGCTTCAATCGTCTCGCAAATTATTTATGCAAAGATTGGAATAATCGCTCTTTGCCGGATAATCGCAAGCGTTACACACCGAGCAGAAATCTTAAGCAGCCGAGAACTGCTCCGCCGAAGGATGGAGTATTTTCCCCAAGATATCTTGAAAGAATTTGCAAGCAGCGGATTGACGACGCTGACTTTTGGGAACGACGATATAAGGGCTATCGGTTTGTTGATGCAGAAGCAATTTATAACGATGACTACGGCACATGGAGCCTTTCGGTTTTTATGAGGAAGAAAGAATAGTTTTTAACATAAATTCAAAAAACATTACAGCGAGGAATTTATATGACTTATCGTGAAATTAAGAAAATCGAGGAGAGCATTATCAGACTGAGTGCCGAAGTTGCCTGCGGAAAGAAGTCGGCCTCAGAATTCTTTACTGCGGAAGAAATTATACAGAAAGAAATTTTGATAAAAGAGCTTAAAGAAAAACGAGCTTTTGAAATTCGTCGAATACCGCTTGACTGCATCGAGGGCAGGTGTTTACATATGAAGCTTACAAGAAAACTGACATGGCAGCAGATAGCTTTTCGTATCGGTGGAAGTAACACCAAAGACGGCGTCCGTATGATGTGCAAGAGGTTCAAATGGTAAACTTGTTCGTTTGTTCGTTTTTATTGAGTTAAAATATAATTAGAGGGTTTCAAAAAATGACGAACAAAACAGTTACAACTGAATGGATAAGACATTTGATCCGCAGCGGAGACACTTCTCCGTTTTACAACACACAAGCTTGGGCGGAGCTTCGAGAGCAAAAAAGAAAAATTGAACACTATGAGTGTGAGCGATGCAGAAGAAAAGGCAGGTACTCGCCTGCAAATACAATCCATCACAAAAAATATCTTCGGGAAGCTCCCGAGCTCGCACTCGATATAAATAATCTCGAATGTCTTTGCGAAAAATGTCATTATGATGAGCATCACAAGGCTGAAAATCAAAAACAGCTGAATGAGGAGCGTTGGTAACAGACCCCCCGGGTAATAAATCGGAAATTTTTGGGCTTTTGGGATAACGGGCACAGGGCAAGACAATTCGGTTTCCTCGCACGCGTGAGAAATTTTTTTTGAAGAAGGTGAGCATTTTTGGCACAAATTAAAATTGCGGATATTAAAAGCAGCCTTATCGAGCAGCTTGAAAAAAAGGGAGCTGACATTGACTGCTACAAGGATCTCGTTGACGCATATATTTTTTACACAAAAATGGAGCGGAAAATGCAAGCCGATGTTCAGAAAAAAGGGCTTACATACGAATCAATTTCCTCAACCGGCAAGAACTATGTTAAAGATAATCCGTCTGTTAAAAATGCTGTTTATTATAACAAGCAGCGGCTTGCAATTTTAACACAAATGGGGCTTAATCTCAAGACGGTTGAAACAGAAACAGACGATGAATTGTAATGCTTAACAGACATATTCAAGAATATATTGACCTTGTAAAATCCGGTCAATTTCGTGTATGCAAAGAGCAAAAAAAGCTTGTAGAATATGTTGAATACTGCTTTAAAAACGAGAATATTTATGTTGACGAACAGCAGCTTGAGAAGTATTTAGATTTACAAAAGTATTTTGATTACAAGCTTTTTCCCTGGGAGAAATTTTGCTTTGCGTTACATAATTGTACATATATTTCACCCGGAGTTTTACGGTGGCCTGACCTTGTAATCTTAGTATGTCGAGGAGCAGGAAAAAACGGTTATCTTGCTTTTGAAGATTTTGCCTTGCTTACCCCGGTAAACGGAATTAAAAATTATCATATTGACATTTGTGCTACCTCGGAAGATCAGGCAAAAACTTCGTTTGAGGACATAAAAGAAGTTCTCGAGAAAAATTCCGCAAAGATGTCGAAGCATTTCAAATGGACAAGTACAGAAATTCGCAGTTTAAAAACAGGCTCTGTTTTAAAATTCAGAACTTCTAACAGTAAAACCAAAGACGGCGGACGACCGGGAAAAGTTGATTTTGATGAGTACCATGCGTATGAAAATTATAATTTAATCAATGTTTTCAAAACGGGTTTCGGTAAAAAGCCGATGCCGAGAACAACTATAACAACGACGATGGGAGATGTCCGAGACGGTCCTCTCGACAATGAGCTTGATGATGCCTTGCAGGTCCTTGACGGAAAGCTCCCCGACAACGGAAAACTTTATTTTATTTGCCGTCTTGACGACAAAAAAGAAGTTCACGATGAGAGAAATTGGTATAAAGCGAATCCATCGCTGCAATATTTTCCCGAACTGTTAAGAGAAATCCGAAAAGAGTACGAGGACTGGAAAAGGGACAATATCGGAAATTCAGCTTTTATGACAAAACGAATGAATATCCCTCAAGGCTCTACCGAGGTTCCCGTAACAGAATGGGCAAACATTTTAGCAACAAAAAGAGATTTAATTGACCTTAGCGATTATCCCGCTGTGTTCGGAATTGACTATACAAAAACAACCGACTTCTTGACAGCTGGATTGTTATTTGAAGTTGATAATTTAATTTACTGGATAACTCAATCTTGGTATTGCGAAAATTGCAGGGATTTATCAAGAATTAGATATCCACTTGCCGATGCCGAAGAACACGGCTTAATTATAAAAGTCCCCGGCGTTGAAATCCCGCCGGAATATCCTGTTGATTGGATAGATGAGCAGCGGAAAAGATATAATATTGTCGCCGGTGCCCTTGATAATTACAGATTCACTCTTTTAAAAAAACCGCTTGAAGCAATTGGTTTTGACTGCGATAAGAAAGACGGAAATAACAATTTAAAGCTTGTCAGACCTTCGGACCTTATGCAGGCGGCTCCAATAATTTCGTCTGATTTTGCAAACCAAAGAATTATTTGGGGCGATAATTCTCTAATGCGTTGGTACACAAACAACACAAAAGTTATTTACGACAACAAAGGCAATATGATTTACGGAAAAATTGAACCCAAAACACGAAAAACAGACGGATTTATGGCTTTCGCAGCGGCATATACAGTCAAAGAAAAATTGAGTGAAGTTGCAAATGTAAGGCAGTTCATGTCAACAAATTTAAAAGTTTTCAGTTATTAGGCAGGTGAGAAAAATTTTATTTTTTGATTTTATAAAAGAGAAAATATTTAACAAAACAATGAGAGGCACTTCGAGCGAAATATTTTCGGAAGACGCAGAAGCACAAAAATTTCAGCTTACGCAAATTGCACTTTTTACAGCAATTGACATAATAGCTCGAAGCTTTGCAAAATGCGAATTTGTCACGGTTGAGAACCAAAACGCCGTGACGAAATCTGAATACTATCTCTGGAATTACTCGCCTAATAAACATCAAACTAAGATTGAATTTTTTGTGCAAGCAATTTCACAGCTAATTTTTCAAAACGAGCTTTTAATTTTTGAAACAGCTGACAAACAGCTTTTAATTGCTGACAGCTTTTCAAAAAACGAATATGCGATTTATGACGACACATTTTCTTCAGTGACTGCCCGCAACTGGACATCGCCGAAGACTTACAGGTCGAGTGAGGTTTTATATTTAAAATATAACAATTTTCTATTGACAAACTTACTTTCAAAAATGTGTGAATCTTACAGTAAGCTTATGGATTATTCACAGCAGCGATATGTTAAGTTTGTCGGCCATAAGGGAATATTAAAAATCAAGGCTTCGGCTACCAATGACAAGGAATTTCAAAATAAATTCAACGATATGATGAACAACAATTTTAAACAGTATTTCAAATCACAAGACGCTGTGCTGCCTTTATACGACGGCTTCGATTATTCCGAGCCGCAGACTGAGGCGAGGAAAACAACGAACAGCGAGATTAATGATATTGAGAAGCTTAAAAGCGAAGCTTTTGCAACTGTCGGAAATGCTTTGCATATTCCTCCGGCAATCATTTCCGGCACAGCTTCTCAGCTCAGCGATGCAGTAGATGCCTTTATAGCAAACGCAGTAGATCCTCTCGCTCAGATGTTTGAGGAAGAAATCACTAAAAAGCGTTACGGAGAAACTGAATTCTTAAAAGGCAATTATATGCTTGTAGATACTACCACGGTCAAACATATTGATGCGGTTACATCTGCAAATAATATTGATAAAGCAATCGCCTGCGGTGTGCTCAATCCTTATCAAGCCCAACGCTATTGTAACATTTTGCCTTGCTCCGACGATTGGGCAAAGACTTACTATATGACGAAAAATTATCAGACAGCAGAGCTTTCTCTGAAAGGTGGTGAGGAATAATGAAAAATCTTCAAAAGAAATTTGAAATCAAGCAAATCGGAGATGTGAGGACGCTTGAACTTTATTTTTACGGCGAAATACAAAAGGACTACTACGATTGGTGGACTGGTGAGCTCGTTGAATCAAAGACATCGTCAGAATATGTGAAAAAAGCACTTGAAGATGCAGGTCCCGTTGAGCAAATTAACATTTACATAAATTCTATCGGAGGAGCTATTTCTGAGGGCGTTGCGATTTATAACCTGCTCAAAAGAAATACTGCTCATAAAACAGTCTATATTGACGCTTTTGCATACTCAATAGCTTCTGTAATTGCTATGGCAGGAGATAAAGTTGTTATGCCTAGCAATACAACAATGATGATTCACAATGCTTCTTGGGGCGTTTACGGAAACTCCGCTAAGCTGAGAAAGGCGGCAGATGACCTTGACGCAATTAACGAGGCGAGCTGTAACACTTACCTTGTCAAGGCAGGCGAAAAGCTACCCAAAGAAAAACTCACGGAACTGCTTGATGCCGAGACATTTCTCACTGCTGAACAAGCTTTTTCTTATGGATTATGCGATGAAATTATTGATCCTGTTTCACTTGAAACAGCCGTCGAGGTTGTCGAACAGGCACAACGTCAGAGAAATCCCGCGGCAAAACAGGCAAAAGAAAATTTGCAGTTGACTGCACAAAATAAATCCCCGCAAAAAGAGAGAACCTCTTTTGACATATTTAAGGACATACTTTCAGAAAAAAATTATTTTTAAGGAGTTAAAGATGAAGAACAAAGATTTTTTACAGCAGAAAAGAAAGGCTTTTGCCGCCTCGCTTAAAGCGGCATTTGATGAAAAAGACGAAGCGAAAATGCTCTCGGCGTTTGAAACTTATGCCGATGATATCCAGCAGTCGCTTTTAGAAGCAGCTCAGGAAGTTTCACAGACGGCGGATTCAGCAATTCTCGCACGCAGAGGTTTGAGACAACTCACCTCGGTGGAGCAGAAGTTCTATTTGAATCTTTCGGAAGCAATGAAATCCCCTGACCCGAAGCAGGCGTTGTCAGGTGCAGAGGTTACTATTCCGCAGACCGTAATTGATACAGTGCTTACGGATATCGAAAGCAATCATCCTTTGCTTGCGGCGTTTAATATTCAGAATACTTTCGGTGCTGTTAAGTGGATTTATTCCGATGACACACAGCAACTTGCACAGTGGGGAGCTTTGGGTGCTGAAATTACTAAGGAGCTTTCTGGAAATATCCATGCTATTGATTTTAGCACAAACAAGCTTTCTGCTTTTATACCGGTACCCAAAGACTTGATTGACCTTGCTCCGGCGTATCTTGATGCATATGTCCGCAGAATTTTGGCAGATGCTCTTGCATACGGCTTGGAATACGGATTCATCAAAGGCAGCGGCAAGGATGAGCCCATCGGCGTTATTAAGGACCTTAAAGGTTCAGTGCTTGAGGGCGTATATTCCGACAAGTCAAAAGTTGCACTCAAAAGCTTTGGCGTTAAAGACTACTGCGGCGTTGTTTCAAAGCTTTCAAAGAAATCTTCCGGTAAGTCAAGAGTTGTTTCATCGGTTGACTTAATTGTCAATCCGACAGATTACATCGAGAAAGTCATTCCGGCAACAACCGTTCTTGCAACCGACGGAACATACAAAGCTAATATTTTCCCGTTCCCGACAAAGGTTTATCAGTCCGAAATGGTTGAGCAGGGCACAGCCGTTCTCGGCTTGATTAACAGGTATGTTCCCTGTCTTTCAACAGGCAAGGAAGGTAAGGTTGAGTATTCAGACCAGTACCAGTTCCTTGAGGATAACAGAGTTTACCTCATCAAGCTTTACGGCACAGGAAGAGCCAAGGATAATAACGACTTTGTATATCTTGATATCAGTGCACTTGAGCCGCTTGAATTGAGCGTTACTCTCAAAAATTCAACGGAAGAAACTGCATAAAGATATAAATTGCGGAGGTGATAGACTTGGCTATACTCGAAAAAGTTAAAACACAGCTCGATATCAGCGAGGGTGACTACTCTCAAGACGAGAAAATCAATCTTATTATTGAGGAAGGCAAAGCCCGCCTCCGCAAAACAAACCCGTCTTTGACTGATGAGGATTTTGAAAATCCTACACAGGCAAGGTTCTTGCTTCTGCAATACTGCCTATATGCTTTTAGCAATGCAGCGGAAATGTTTTTTGTAAATTATTCAGCAGAGCTCTTGCTTCTGAGGCAGGAATATGAGGTGAATTCATATGAACCTGAAGAATAGAAGCGTTGAGTTTTTAACCTTTAACAGCGGCATTTTAAAAATTTACAATACCGATGATGAAGGCGAAATTATTAACGGAAGCTATAAACAATATCGTTACGGCGACAGGACTATCGGAGTTAAGCGCTATTTCTCCGCTCGCCAAAACGATATTGAACTCGACAAGGTTGTTCATATTCATCAAAACATAAGCCTGCGGACTGATGATGCCGTTGTTATCAACGGCACTCGATTTAAAATAGAGCAGATACAGCATTTTTATGACACAAATCCCAAATGCACGGTGTTAAGTCTTCGCCAAAGGGGAATTTACGAAGGAGCGGAAAATGAATTGTTTTAGCAGTTTTGAAGATTTTTGCACAGAAATCAAGCAGTGCGGAATACCTGTTGCCGAAGCAGAATATGCAAAAGGCAAGTCTGCTCCGAATATTACTTTTTTTCGTGGCGAAGAACAAACGATTTATGCAAACAGCGAGCCTGTTTTTTCAAGTGCCCGCATTGTTGTTGAGCTTTATACAGAAAAAACCGATAACATATCTGAAAACAAGTTTGAAGAATGGCTCGAAATTGTTGAAATAACTTATCAAAAAAACAGCCGTACTTGGATTTCTTCGGAAAAATGGTATCAGACAATTTATGAATTTTGGGTGATATTTGATGGGAGTTGCAACGATTAAAAATTTAAGCAGTGACCTTTTAAAAATAACTGATAGCTATGCAAATGAAATCAGAGATAAAGTAGAAAGTATTGCAATCGATAAGTCAAAAGATTTTGTTAAGGAATTAAAAAGAACCTCACCCGAGGGAAAAAGGGGTGACTACAAAAAGAGCTGGAGATATAGAAAGACGGCTGGTAGTGAATCTCTGCAAACTTTCGAATATACGATTTATAGTGAAAAACCTGACTATCGTTTAACTCATCTCCTTGAGAACGGACATGCTTGTCGAAATGGTGGCAGGGCTGCACAACATATACATATTTATCCCGCTAACAACAAAATCAAAGCGGAATATATAGACGAAGTACAAAAAATGATTAAGAAAGGAATTTAACCATGATCAAAACAATAGCAAAAGTCGGATATGCAATGATTACATCGGCTGATGATGCTGACTATACATATGACACACCGACATATTTTAAGTCAAGCGAAGCGGGCGGCAGATCTGTTTCTGCTGAGCCTGAGGGCGAAACTACGAAAATTTATGCAGACGGTTTAACAGTAATCGAGGCTGAAGAGAATGCAGGATATAAGATTAGTGTTGAGCTTATTGCTATAATTGATAAAATCGAGACGGAATGGCTCGGCAACAAGAAAGCTGAGGACGGTTCAATCATCGAGATGAACTCCGGCGAAGAAAAGCCCCGATTTGCTCTCGTTGTCGCAAAAGAGCAGTTTAAAGGCGAGAAAAAATATCAGATTGATATTTATCTTGATTGCTCAGTTTCAAAAAGACCAACAAGAAGCGACAAGACTTCCGAAGGAAAGTTCGATCCGAATTTCCCGACATACGAAATTTCGGCGGTTCCACGCGAAACTGATAAATATGTTCGTCTGACGATGTATTCAGATGAGCTCCCACAGTCTATTGTTGTACCGGCTTTGGCATCAGAACCTTCTGCAAATCAGCAGGCTCAGACTGAGCAGACTGAGCAGACAGAACCCTGATTAATATAAATCATGAGAAAAACAGTTAAAATAAACGGCAAAAATGTTGTTCTTGAAGCAAACGGTTATACCTTGCTTGTCTACGAAGACAGATTCAAAGGTCGCCGATTGCTTCAAGACATCGGCGAAATTTCAAAAATAGGCGAAGCTGAAAAAGTGCCTTTTTCAATACAAGCAAAAATGCTTTGGGCAGCGGCAAAGACTGCTGACGATACTCTCCCCGATATTTACGAATGGACAAAACAGTTTTCCATTGAGGAAGTGATAAAAGCATCACAATTAGCTGTTATGTTAATTTGCGAATCGCTTTCGACCTCAAAAAAAGCGAAAGCGACAGCCAAACCGAGGTTTATATACCGGCTTTTAAAATTCTTTCATTTGCCGTCAAAAACGGATTGACTGTCGCTGACTTTAAGAGTTTATCTATCGGCTTCATAATTGATTTTTGCCTTGAAAATTCAGGAGCGGAAAAAGATGATTGTGACGCGGAAAAATATCAGAAACTCAAGGATATCGTTAAGTTTGTTGATGAAGATTATCAAAACGGAGATATAACCGAGGACGAGTATTTAAAATTTAAGAAAAATTATCAGCGTTTGGAGGATCAATATGGCTGGAACTATTAAAGGTATCACTATTTCAATAGGAGGGGATACCGCTGATTTAAAAAAATCGCTTTCTGATGTTGAGAAAAAATCAAAATCACTGCAGAGCGAATTAAATCAAGTTAACAAGCAGCTAAAGTTTGACCCGACAAACGCTGTTTTATTGGCACAAAAACAAGATATTCTCTCTGAAAAAATCGAAAATTCAAAGGAAGCTTTGCAAAGACTTTATTCCGTTCAGGACGAAGTCGAAGAGCAGCTTAAAAAAGGAACTATCGGTGCCGACCAGTACAGAGCTTATCAGCGAGAAATCGAAACCACAAAAAATGTTATTAAAAACTTTGAAAATCAACTTGATGAACTTCGTTCGACGGAGAACAGAACCGAATCTGATATTAACGGAACAGACTTAAGCCCTGCAAAAGAAGAAATCAAGGGTTTAAAAGACGAGATAGGAAATCTTGAAAGTACGGCTAAAAAAACTAACTTATCAAGTTTAAAAGAAGAAATTGACGATGTTAAATCAGCTTCTTCCGATTTAAAAGATACTTTAAAAAACACGGGTACAGAAATCGGTGCTGCTTTTGCGGTTGCAGGCGGCGGTGCCGTTGCTGCGTTTAAGTCATACGATTCATTCGAAAGTGCAATGAAGTCCCTGCAAGCGGCAACCGGCATTGACAATTCGGGTATTGGAAAGCTCAGAGATACGCTTGAAGAAATTTACACATCCGGATACGGAGAGAGCCTTGAAGAAATTGCCTCAAGAATGGCGAATATCGTCCAAGCCACAGGTGAGACAGACCCTGAGAAGCTTCGTGCATATACTACAAACCTCTACGGTTTGCAGGACGCTTTCAATATGGACTACTCAGAAACGCTCCGAGGCGTTCAGGGATTAGTCAATAACATGGGGCTTTCAGCGGAAGATGCATTTGACTATATCGCAAAAGGGGCACAGAACGGTCTCAATTATACAAATGAATTGGGAGATAATATCGCCGAATATTCTCAAATATGGGGACAGGCAGGCTTTTCAACAAAAGAGATGTTTTCAATTCTTGAAAACGGAACAAAGTCAGGTGCGTACAACCTTGACAAAGTAAATGCCTTTGTACAGGAATTTACATATTCTCTTGCTGACGGCAGAATTGAAGAAAACCTCGGGTCTTTTTCGGATAATACAGCCGATTTATTCAACAAATGGAAAGACGGAAAAGCTACTGCATCAGAAGTATTTTACAGTGTAATAAACGACCTTGCAACCGCTGAAAACAAGCAGGAGGCTCTTACCGTTGCGTCAAACACTTGGTCGTCTCTCGGTGAAGACAATGCTTTATCTGTTATCACTTCTTTGAACAATGTCAACACAAACTACGACAATGTTGTCGATACGATGAATAAAGTCAACGAAGTCAAGTATGACACCGCAGGCAACAGCCTCGAAAAACTGGGCAGAAAAGCACAGACAGAAATTTTGAATCCGCTCGTTGAAGATATTTATCCCGAAATTGAAGACGGCATTGATTGGATTGCGGATAATCTTGACGGTCTTATTCCTATTATTGAAGGCGTCGCTACTGAAGTTGCTCTCGTTTGGGGCGTTAAGAAAGTCAATGACATCACCAAAGGCGTCATTAATTTAATTTCAACTTATAAAAATCTTGCTACTGCAACAAAAACTGCAACCGATGTTCAGAAAGGATTGAACGCTGCCCAGAAAGCAAATGTTATAAGTGCAGTTGCTACTGCTGTAATTACCCTTGTCACAGCCATCGATACCTATAATGACACTAAGTGGGAAAACTCATCTATTAACAAGGAACTTGATAAAGCTCAGGAGCTGACAGATAATTGGACTTCTCTCGCTGAAGATATGACAAGCAAAATCGATGAAATCAACAACAAAGAAATAACACTAAAAGCGGATATCAATAATGTCAACGAGATGAAAGACAAGCTGCAAGAAATCATCGAGGACGGTACAATTGACGAAAACGAAGTTGGGCAATATAAAACGATTATTGATTTAATGAGCGAGAAGGTTGACGGATTTGATACACAATGGAACTCGCTTACGCTTGAGAAAATCGACGGAAAAATTGTTATAAAAGATAATATAGATGAGGTAAACTCTAAAATTGATCAGCTTGTTACTGACTGGGAAATCGCTCAGGCAAAACTCATGATGAGCGATGTTTACAATGATCTCATGACTCAAAAAGAAACAATGAAAATTGAGATGGAGACAAGCGAGCAACCTAATGTTGACAGGCTTACAGAAAATCTTGAAAACTATATATATGATAAATCAAATTTAAGTAAGGAAGAATCTGAATATTTAACTCAAAAAATTATTGAAGCAGACGGTGATTTCTATAAAGCTATTGATTATGTTCGTAGCGATTTTGCAAATGGAAAAATTGATGGAGAAGAATTTAACAAATTAAGATACGACATAACAAAAGACTATTTCAGCCCCTTTAACGATGTTGCAAGTAATATATTTGGTTTTAACAATATCGCAGGGCAAGCCTATGATGAAGTAACCGAGCAAGGCAAAGCTCTTGCAGAAGCTAACAATGCCCTTAAAGATGCAGAGGCCGCGTATGGCGCCATAAACGATAAACTTGGCGATTATCAAAACGGTATGGAAGCTCTCAACGGTGGTCTTGTAGACTACAGCTATTATGTTGATCTCGCAACAGAACACGGACTTTCTCACGAAACAGTTTTGTCGCTAATTAAAGATAAAAGCATTAAGACATGGGATGACCTTCTTGAAGCGGCGAAAAAACAATCAAAAAATACCGGTTCGACATATTCTAATGGTGTTAAATCTGAACTAACATCGACAGAAACTAACGAATCGTTTGGTGCTGTCGGTCAGAGCATGGGCTATCATGTTGTTGCGGGTGCGAAAAACGCTGACTATAAAGGGGCAGGAACATATGCAGGCGATCAATTCGCGCAAGGTGTGAATCTTACGAATCTAAGCGTCGAAAAAGCAGGCATCGGCACAGCAAATGCTGTTAACATCGGTTCACAGAAAGTCAGCTTACTTTCAGCAGGTGCCTCTTTAATAGGCACCCTTATCGGTGGCATTTTCGGCAGAAATCGAGATTCCGAAACCGCAGGTGAAACTTCAGCCAATCAAGCAAAATCGGGAGCAGGAAAAGTCAGGTTGTTTTCAACAGGCAGTTCCTTAATCGGTGCTTTTATAAACGGCATTTTCGGCAGAAATCGAGATTCCGAAACCGCAGGTGAAACCTCTGCAAAAAAAGCAAAATCGGGAGCGGGAAAAGTCAGATTGTTTTCAACAGGAAACAATCTTGTAAGCGGATTTGTCAAGGGCATTTTGGACGGCAGTGCATTTAAATCAATTGCCGGTGCAGCGGCTTCTGTCGCTGAGACTGCATATACATCAATTAAAAAATGGCTCGGAATTAATTCTCCAGCAAAAAAAACAATACCTGTAGGTGGTTTTTTTGATGAAGGAATTGTAGTAGGAATTTTAAGAAATGCAAAAAAGGTAGGTAAAGCGACAAAATATGTTGCAAAAACAGCTCTAAACGGTCTTGATTCATTTAAGGTTTCGACAGAAATATTTGATTTAAAAACACCTGATATTTCATCTGTTTCAGCCAATTTAAACCGCATAGGTTCTTTTCAGCCGCAGAACGGTTCAAGCATTTCAAAATCCTATGTTAATCAGCCAATGATAAATGTTAATATTATGGGAACTCAAATAAATAATGACGCCGATTTAGATAAATTGGCTCAAAAAATAGCTATTGAGATAGGAAATTACGCGTCCATTGATTCGAGAAAGTGGGGATAATATGCGAGACTTAACATATGACGGTCAGTCCTTAAACGAAAAAGGATTTGCCGTGAAAACATATCCCGTCCGAAGAATTGCCGAACGGGATATGACCTTTACTTCTGTTATAGGCAGAGACGGCGATGTTTCCATTGATAATTTTAGATTTAAAAATGTAACGGAAACATATGAAATCAATTCATTGCCTCACAGAGTAGCAGCGGAAGACACTCAAGCTTTAATAAATGAACTCATAGACTGGCTTGTGCCGACAAATCCTGATTATAAAGTTTTTACAGACGAAAATAATCCGGGATACTTCACAAAAGCTATATGTACTTCCGTAGGAGAAATGTCACAAAGCTTTTTAAATAAACATATTGACACAACACTAACCTTTCAAAGGCTTCCTTGGTGGTATTCTTATGAGGGTCAAAAAGAAATTGAGCTTATCGGAAATAAGCAATTTAAAATTTACAATCCCGAAAAATACAATTCACAGCCGCTCATCAGAGTTTACGGCACGGGCACGGTGGATTTAATGGTAAACGGCACGGACTATTTGCTCAAAATCCCGTCAGCATATGGATACATTGACATTGATTCAGAGCTTCAATCAGTCTTTGTTGGTCTCGCAAATTTAAACAAAGATGTTGATTTTGATTATCTGCCGATATTTATTTCCGGAGAAAATACAATTTATGCAACAGGCTACTTGGGTCAGAGCGGAAATTCTGTTTCTAAAATTAAAATTACGCCACGATGGAGGAGATTATAATGCTGCCGAGGTTATATAATGCCAGTCTTGATACATCATATTATAACAACAACGGACATGGATTTTTAAGAGATTGTCTATCCTGCGAGGTCACGGAAGAAATCAACGGTGCATATACTTTGACAATGACTGTTGCAGGAACGGATCCTTTGATTGAGAAAATTAAAATTTCAATGTTCTTAAAGGTTAAATCAAATAACGATGACCCGCCGCAGCTTTTTGAAATTAATAAAATTGTTGTAAAACCAGATGGCACACGAGAAATTCAAGCACATCATATTAAATTTCTTTTCTGCCAAAACTGTATATCGAACAACGGTAACACTGTTGGATATACTTTGTCGGGTACCCCTCAGGATGTTATGGACGATATTATAAATGATTTGCAGTTTGAGAATCATTTCACTTTTTCAAGCAATATAACAAACACAACCGAGATTGATTTAAGTGACAGCCCCTCAAAAAAGCTCGGAGATATTCTTGCAGGCACTGAAAACAGCTTGCTGTCAGAATACGGCGGAGAATATCATTACAATAATTTTAAAATTGAGCTTCTCAAAAGTCGGGGCAGGCATAGCAACTATAAATTGATGTTTGGCTATAACATTTCTGACTTTAATCAAACAATAATAAACGACAATGAATATTCCCACTATATGGGGTACGCAAAGGTTTCCTCAACAAACGAAGAACATCCAACGGTTGTTTTGATGGGAGAAATTGTTCAAACAAGTACAAAATGTGTATATCCCAAAGTCAAAAAAATTGATGTAACTGATAAAATCAAGGACTGCTTCGGTAATGATTGGAAAGTAGATTTAAGCACAGGTCTTCATTATTCTGATACTATTGATAAAATTTCTTATTATACAAATGAGGAATTTACAAAAGGTGAAAGATCAAGCACTGATGCAGAGGTCAATATCAATGTCACATATGACAGCGAACTGGATAAAATGCAGGACTTGAGACTTGCGGACTATGTAAAGGTTTGTTTCGATTCGCAAAAATCTTCATATGAATCTCAAATTACCAAAGTAGTTTATGACAGCCTTGCGGAAAGATATAAGTCGATTGAGGTCGGAGATAAGGTGTTATCTGTTCTTGACTTTTTAAATAAAAACAGGAGATGAAAAAATGGAAATTCCACACAGCAAATTTAAAATTGACATTAATAGTATCAATGCTCCGCTGCAAAGATTAATCGAGAGCGTAAACGATGAATCAGTCCGATATGTTGATGTTGAATTATACTGCAATTCAATGCTTATAACATTGTCAAGCTCGTGCACTGCCAAAGCCGCATTTGTGACAGATGGGATACTGATAAACGATAATGTGAATTGCTCCTTAAATGATGATAATACGGCAATTGTCGTGCCGATAGATAAATCTGTCATTGAAAACAGCCGCAGCGGATTGATGTCCGTTGAAGTGACTGTTACTGACGGAGAACAGAATTTGACATTGCCGTTTGCTTTTAAAGTAAAGGTAAAAGATTCTATTGTTAATAATGCAGGGATTAATAGTAATTCAGTCGGTACAATCGCCGACATAGTAAAAGAAATTGCGGCAGCTCGTGGCAGTTTTCAAAATTTGAATTATAGATTTAATAATAATGAGCAGGATATTGCGAAAAAAGAAAATCTGTCTAACAAGGTTTCAACAGTGGATTTTCAAAATCCAAGCGAGAGCAATTATCCAAGTATTGCGGCACTATATAACTACCATAACAATTATGTAGCCCCGTGTTATGAGGATATTGAAAATCTCGGTAACGATAAAGTCGACAAGTCGACTACGCTTTCCGGCTACGGCATAACCGACGCATACACAAAGGAGCAGGCAAAAAAAATTTTCGGGCTTAATGTGTCCGTGGTGTTTGACGAAAACAATAATCCATTAAATTACACCGAATCAAACAGGATTTCAGCAGGCTCGTTTGCGACGGGAAACAAAAGTATCAAGACTGCGTTCATAGCAAAAAATCTCCGATATATCGGCAGCGGAGCATTTGCAAATTGCAGTAACCTCACTGATGTGTACATTGATAATCCGTCAGAGTTAGTAACGATTGATTCCGGAGCAATTCCGTCAACGGCAGTGATTCATTACAATTCGGATTTTAATGATAATAAAAATCTGATAGTTTCGCTGATAAACTTAAATTCACTGCTTTCAAAAAAGTATGACTCGTCAAACATCGAAGCGGGAAGTGGTTCTCTTACGGTTTACACGCCTGCGGCTGTTGAATCAAATCTTGTAAAGTCATCCACATTCAGATACCAAAAAACAGGCAACACCGCAAATATATTTTTCAGCATAGTTTTTAATGAAGGATCAATCAGCTATTTGCAGTTTACGGGACTTCCGTTTATAGCCAAAAATGAAAGCGACCAAAACCGTCACATTGCGGCGACAAATAAGCAAACGCAGGTTATTCTTTATCCCGTAGGAAGCTGGCTAACGCTTAATTTCGGCGGTACAAAAACATTTTCGCAGGACGAAACGCTAAACGGCGTTATAACAATGCTTGTAAGCTAAGGAGGTTACATTATGGAAATCAAAGAAAAAATTACGCTTGATATGCTGACATCCGACAGCGTCTCAATCTTAAAGCAGCAGTACATAACGATAGACGGAACGGACATAAAGGTTGGTGACAACATTCGCAACGCCTATATGAATACTCAGACCGACAGGGAATATTTGCAGAAAGTTTTGCCCGAAGACTACTATAACGCCGTGCTTGCGGTATGGGGTGACGCTCCAACTGTTACAGAACCTGCGGAGGGCGAGTAAATTGAAAGTTTTTGATAAAGTCACTCAAATTTTCACTTATGAAAATAACTATATCTTAAAGGAAACCGTTCAAAATGAGGGCGGAGTAAAATGTTTTGATTTTCAACTTTTACACGACAGATTGAGAAAATCTGTTGTTGACATTTCAAATGCAGTAGAAGTTATCTATTGTGCAACAAAGCCCGACGGCACTCTCATAAGAAACAGCCTTGAAGTAGTTGACCCTGCTCAGAGTGTTGTCAGGCTGCAAGTCACAAGCGGTATGACTGCTTGCAGCGGAACGATTGACGGCTGCATCGAGGTTATATATGACGATCAAGAAAACCTCCGTTTTCATAATATTGACATCAAGGTTTGGAAAGCCTCAAGCAACGCAGGGGTTGAAAGCACCAATGAATTTCAAGTCTTAGAAAAAGCAATTTCAGACGCAAATAAAGCCCTTGAGATAGCTCAGGGGCTTGAAGGTAGCGGCGGAAGCTGCGAAGGCGGCAGCGGAGCTGACGGAAAGTCCGCATATGAAATCGCAGTAGAAAACGGTTTTGAGGGGACTGAGACTGAGTGGCTTGACAGCCTTAGAGGACAGGACGGTCAGAACGGTCAAGACGGATTTTCGCCGACTGTTTCAGTTTCAGAGATTGAAAACGGTCATCAAGTTAATATTACTGATGTTAACGGATTAAAGCAGTTTGAAGTTTTAAATGGTCAAAACGGTGCGGACGGTAAAGATGGTACTGATTATGTCTTGTCAGAAGAAGATAAACAAGATATTGCAGGACTTGTCAATGTTAGCAGCGGAAAGACTGAACAATGGGAATTAATCAATACCGTTGTGATTGACAAGGAAGTAAATGGTCTTAAAATTACGGAAGATTCGTTGGGCAACCCATTTAAACTTAAAAAGGTCAGAATAGCTTGGAAGATGAAACCTTGTGTAGAACAAACGGTTACTAATTCGTTAGCAATCGATTTTAATTCTGATTGCCCCAATGTTTGGGCTTCTTATGCCTGCAAGGTTGGAAGTTCACCCGTAAAAACAGACACTTGCCAAAATCTTATTTTAGTAGGTGAATTTATAGGTGGGTATTTTTCTTTATTAGAATGTAGAGTTTCTCAAAACAGGACAAATGTAACTCAATTATTAAATACATCATCAGGTGAACTATATTATCCAGAGCGTTTTCAGAAGGGAGATGCTGTGGTTATTGGCTCATACCTAAAATGCATCGGAGTTGGTTCGACTTTTTCAATCTGGGGGGTGAGAGATAGTGAGTGACTATAAAAAGTATGTGAATGGCGAATACATTGATATGACAGAAGAAGAAATTAAGCAACTGGAAGAAGCCGCTTATGTTCCGATAGAAAAAATTAGAGCTGATAAAATATCAGAAATGAGCAGGATTTGCAATGAAACTATCGAAAACGGCTTTGATTTGCAAATGACTGACGGAACCACTGAGCATTTCTCGTTAACAACTCAAGACCAATTAAACCTTACAACGCTATCTGCAATGATACAAAGTGGATTACAAACAATCCCTTATCACGCTGACGGTGAGCTGTGTAAATTTTATTCAGTAGAAGATATGAAGAAACTAATAGATTATGGCACTAAATTCATAACATATCAGACTACATACTTTAATAGTTTGAGAAATTATATTAACAGTCTTGAAAACGCAGACGAAATCAAGGCTGTTGAGTATAAAATGGAAATTCCTGCCGAGTATCAATCCGATGTATTAAAAATTTTGAAAGGCGATGAAAAGGCTAATGAATAAAGTTAATAAAAGCGCAGTTTTATTTATAACAGGCTTTTGTCTTTACATCACGATTGAAGTTTTATACAGAGGATACTCCTATCCTCTAATGGGTTTGTGCGGCGGTTTGGCGTTCATTCTTATTGATAAAATCAACGACAGAATTTCATGGGATATTGATATTCTCATTCAAGGGCTAATCGGCTCCGCTATTATTACATTGTTTGAATTAATTATCGGCGAAATTTCTTTAAGAGGATATTTGCCAATGATGTGGGATTACTCTAATATGCCGCTGAACTATAAAGGAATTATATGCTTGCCATTCAGCTTAATATGGATAGGAGTTTCTATTGTAGCGGTTTTTCTCGCAGATGCAATTAATTATTATATGCTCGGAGAAAATGAGCAAGTACCATATTACAAGCTATTCGGGAAAATAATTTTAAGATTTAAAGAAAAGTAAGAGGTTAGTCTAATGACAGAGATATTGCTTTATTTGGGAAGTGTTGCGGGGGCAATAACCGCAATACTTGTACTCACAGGTAGAATTCTCTCAAGATTGAAAAAATTTGCAAAACAGTTCAATATTTTGCAGGAACATACCGAAGAGAATTATCTTAACAATCTCCGTATTATAATCATGTCTCCCGATATGCCTATAGGCGAGAGACTAAAAGCAGGAGAAAAATATATTAAAAAAGGCGGCAATGGTGAAGTAAAAGCGTTTTATAAAAAACTTTTACAAGATTATTTAGAAAGTGAGGAATAAAAATGAAAACAATTTTCACAAAGGAATGTTTAGTCCGTGCAGGAAGAACATTCTTGCAGACGGCGATAGGCTACATTGTAACTAATATATCAATGTCCTTGACGGATATTGATTTTACAAACGGAAATGTTTTGCTGAATGCTTTAATAGGACTTGCGGTCTCGGCAATTTCCGCAGGCGCATCAGCAGTAATGAATATCAGAAAGTGAGGAATAAGTATTATGGCTAAAAAAATTTATTTAAGTCCTTCAAATCAGAACAGTAACACCTATGCAACAGGGAACACAAACGAAATGGAGCAATGCAATAGAATAGCTGATTATGCAAAGAAAGCACTTGAGCGTTGTGGTTTTTCTGTAAAGAAAGCCCCCAAGGGACAGAATATGAACACATCTATAAACGAGAGTAATAGCTGGGGCGCTGAATTGCACATTCCTATTCATACCAATGCAGGCGGCGGCAAAGGCACAGAAGTATTCATTTACAGCAACAGCGGCGAAAACAAAAAAGCAGGAAATGCTATCTACAAAAGACTCGTAGAGGTGAACGCTACAAAAACAGCAAGATATATCGGCACATACCGCTACGGAGGTACACTTGCAGAAATTCAGAATACTACGGCTATCGCTGTTTATTGTGAGTGTGAATTCCACGATAACAAGACATACGCTAAATATATTATTGATAATGCTAAGAAATTCGGTGAAGCAATTTGCAAGGGCGTTTGCGATTACTACGGCGTAAAGTACAAGTCTGAAACAACATCCTCAAAGCCGGTTTTGGAAACGAGCGGTTATAAGAAAGGAATGAACACAGACGGCTCTTTTGCTCTGAAATGCCTTTTGATGATTGGAAAGGATGTAGGTGTCCTCACTCAAGGAGTTGATAAAAACGGTATTATCGGTGACGGTTCTGTTAAAGCGTTTAATCAGTGTCTTAAGAAGTGGGGTTATGCCGAGAACGGTATAGCCGGCGATAAGTTTATTGATAAGCTGACCGCAGAAATCAGAAAGAAGATTTGATTTCTGCAAGTTACAAATAAATTTTATAACACACAATTTCAAAAAATTATCCCCCTATTTTTTATTTAATAGGGGGATTTTTTTTAATTTATGGAATTTTCTTTTTCTGCTCTTTCAAGTAAATTTTTTAAGGTGTCACAATAACTTTTTTCATCATCGTTTAATTCGATATCTTCCTCAGCCAGTTGATAGTCTTCAAAGACTTCGACAAAAATATATTTTTCGTTGGCAAAAGGCACTTTTACTTGAACAATTCTCGTGATTCCATACGCTTTAAATTCTTCGCCGAACTCGTAAATATCTTCTTTTAATTCTTCAATTATTTCTTCGTTATCTCTCGAAACCTCAAAAGGAATATCGTTGTAGCTTACTTCAATGCTCATATTAATCTCCTTTTTCTTCATCTTCGTCAACATATTCAAGAATATCGCCCGGCTGACATTTTAATAGTTTACATAAATGTTCAATATTTGTCCAACTAAGGGGTTCTTGGCGCCTTAGTCTTTGTAAGGTGCTTTCTGACAAGAGTTTATTTTTCCTAATTTTATTTGTATTAAAACCATTTTTTTTCAATTCTTCTAAAACATCAATTTTATATTTTAATCCCATAGAATCCTCCTTATTATTTTTTCTTGTATCATTGTAGCAAAATAACTACACGAAAACAAGTGTAAAAATGTACAAATTTATATATATATCTTTGTGAAAAATTACACTAAAAAAAGTGTAAAAAGTCATTGACATTACACTAAAAAAGGTGTAAAATATATACATAAGGTAAGGGAAGGCGGTGATTAAATTGATTGAGAAAATAAAAAAGCTCATTAAGTTGTTGGAGCAACTTAACAAGCTTCTTTTGAAAGCTATTGAATTACTTGGAACTGCAACCTTGTTAATATTAGCAATCAAAAGTTTAATCGAAGTTTTCGGTTACTAACCGACTGGGCGGTGTAACAACCGCCCTCCCGAAAGGGACTATTATCATAATACAACGAATTTACAGAGGTGTCAATATTATGTTTAAAAATTTAAAAAAAATAGGTTTTGAAATTATAAAATTCGTAAGCCTTGTAGTAGCTATTATTTTAATTGTTTACGGAATCATGCATTATATATTAGGCATTTAAAAAAGTGTAGGTGAAATATTATGAAAGATTACAAATTGAAAATCATCGAAAAAATGAATGAGCTCACCAAAGACTATCATTCAATCTCTTTAAGAGCAGCAGCAAATCTTGTTGGTATCAAACACTTAAAAACACAGGAATGTCACGAAATTTTAAATAGATTTTGCGAAATAAATGGCGAATACAAAATCTATCAGCTTTCAGACAATCCACTTGATTCGTTTTTCTGCTCTGCTTTTGTAAGTGATAACGAAACCCCGCCGCTTGAAATATAGCGGCTTTAATTTAGCAAATTCGTGTGATATTTCGTGTGATATTTTTATTAAAAACATTAAATTTAAGTAAAAAATATTTTATTTTAATAAAAAATATTTAATTAAAAAATCCGATAGACAAGCCGTTTTTAGCAATTTTGGCTTATCTATCGGATTTCTGTTGTTTTAAATAATATGGGTTCGACTCCCCCCATCTCCACCAAACTAATTAATTCGAACTTTTTACCGTATTGGTGACGGGTTCGAATTTTGTTTTTATTGAAAGTGGTGATTTTAATTGTTTGATAATTATGCATCAGTTTTAGGCTTGGGAAATTTTTCACCAATTTATAAATCAAGATTAAGAGAAGATGTAAAATTAAAAAAGAAAATAGGCAAGTTTTTAAAAGAAATCAGGCAGGAAACTAAACAGGAAATTTGTTATTACTGTGGTAATGAGTTTACCAGTTTATGCAATTCTCATTCTATACCTGCGTTTGTTTTAAGAAACATTGCTGAAAACGGAGAGGTTCTTACTTTAAATGCATTTATAGATAATCCCATATTGAAAACTGACAAAGGTGTTAATAATTCTGGGACATTTAATTTAATTTGTAGAAATTGTGATAGTAAGATTTTTTCAGAATATGAAAATCCGGAAAATTATATTGATCCACCAACACAAAAAATGCTTGCACAAATAGCGTTGAAAAATAATCTATTGGCAATAAGCAAAAGAATGTTTGAAATTAACTTATATGAAAAAGCAGAAAAAGAACTTGCATTACCATCTGAATTTAGGCAGTTAAAAAATGATATAAACGCAATGGATTTAAACGAATACATTGAAAACTATAAAAAGGCTAAAAAATCTCTAGAGAAAAACAGTACATCAGATTACTATTTGTGTTATTACGAAAAACTGAATTATGTAGTACCGATAGCTTTTCAAGGAGCAATAGCATTGATTTCAGACTTTGAAGGAAATATTATTAATAATATTTATAATATGTCTCCAAAATATAAAATAAAATATATAAATATATGCGTATTTCCATTAAAAAACGAAACTGCAATTTTTATGTTTATAGAAAATGGTGATAACCGTTATAGAAAATTTTATAGGCAGTTTAACAAGCTGGATAAAGATGATAAATTACAGGCATTAACTTACATAATATTTTCTTACTCTGAAGAAGTTTATTTTTCAAAGCAAATCCAAAGTGATATATTTTCTAACGAGAAACTTAAAAAAATTAGCAGAAACACTTCTGAAATATTATCTACTAACCCTTTTGTTAAACCTCTATTAGTTGCAACGGATACATATGATTTATCTGGGAGAAAATTTGTACCAAATATTCTTTCTAAAAAATATAAGATACATACAACTAAAGAATAAAAATCTAGTAATTCAAACAATTACATAGAGAACATTTCAAGAATAGAAAAAATATTCAATTGCTGTCGTTTATTTATTTAATCGGATGATAATTTTAAAAGTCATAATATTTTTAAAGATATATTTTCTGATAATATGCAGTTTTTTCTTAAATTGGCAGTAAAATTTATTGTTTATCGTGTTGAAAATCCTCATTAAAATGTTATAATTGTGTCAGTCCGTAGGTAAAACTAAAATCAGAATTTTAAGTGAGTGTAAATGGATATGAACAATTGGTTTTGTTTATTATCCGATTATGATATGACATAATAGTTATAATATTATGATTTCAGGAGGAATTATGAAACTTATATTAACTGACAAACCATTAAATATTTCAACTGATAGTTTAGATAAAAGCGTAAAAATAATAGATTTATCAACTCTGAAAATTGCAAATTGCATGGGATGTTACGGCTGTTGGACAAAAACGCCCGGAAAATGCGTGATAAGGGATGACGCCGTAGGCGTTTATCCTTGCATCGCAAAAAGCGACGAGGTGTTGTATATCAGTTCGGTTAAATACGGATGTTACGATACAACGATGAAAACCATGCTTGAGCGCGCAATTCCCGTGCAGCAGGCGTTTATTCGCCTTGTGAACGGTGAGACTCACCATGTGCAGAGAGATGTCGCTATGAAAAACGCAGTGATTATTGCGTACGGAGATATATCCGCTGAAGAAAAAGAGGTTTTTGAAAAACTTGTAGAACGCAATTCAAAAAATATGAATTTCAAAAGCTGCAAAGTGTTTTTTACAACAGAATCTTTATTGGAAGAAACCGTAAACAACGAGGTGAGAAAATGGAAAATATAATTATTTTAAACGCAAGCCCCAGAGCACCGAAATCGAATTCAAAAATTTACGCGCAAATATTTCAAAAATACAGTAAATTACCGACTGAATATTTTAATATTAATAAATTAAACCATATGGAGATTTGCAACAAAATCGAGCAGTTTTCTCAGGTTTTGTTTGTTTTTCCGCTTTATGCGGATTCAATTCCCGTTACACTTCTCAATTTTTTGAAAACTCTCGAAAATAATCCCCCGAAAAACAAACCCGTTATCTCGGTTTTGATAAACTGCGGATTTATTGAGCCCGAACAAAATGATACGGCAGTAAAAATTATGCAGATTTTTTGCAAACAAAACGGCTATGTTTTCGGCTCGGTTTTAAAAATCGGAAGCGGTGAGGCGATTTTAGAAACACCGTTTAGATTTTTTGTTTCCCGTAAAATCAAAAAGCTTGCATCTTCGCTTAAAAACAAAAACTACGGTGTATTCAAGACTACTATGCCGATTTCAAAAAATACATTTATCAAAGCATCTACTAATTACTGGATAAATTACGGCAAGAAAAACGGCGTTTCTAAAGAAGAAATGCAAACTATGAAAATAGAGAATAATTAATTGTATTTTGTATTTTACAAAATTGCGTCATCAGCGTAATTTAACACAACACAAACAAACATTTATAAAAATCCATATTCAAAACACATTGTGTTGATTTAGCTTAAAAATGTTATATTTTACCTTTTTTTAAATCTCAAACTTGAAAAAGCAACAAAAATACTGTAAAATATAGTAAATAATAACGAAATGAGAGTTCTTATGAGTATTGAAAGAATTTATTTCGAGCTTGAAAAACACAATACCGATGAATATTATATAGAACTGGCACAAAATGATGTTTTGTTTATTCCCGTAGTCATAGATATTATGCTTGATGACAAAAACTCCGTAAATCTTTGGGCAGAGTCAATCATTGAAAGACACAGCGAGGTAAATCCTCTTGTTGTTTATCCGTATATCGGGTATATATCAAAATTAATTGATAGAAACGATTCGGTTAACAGTTTGAGTGTTTGGAGAATTATTTGTAACCTGCTTGTGTGCGATTATAATAATTTCTGGCAGAATTTAAGAGATAAGTATTACAAATCCCTTAATTCAAGCTATATATCTGAATTTTCAATAGCATGTGCATGTGCCTGCAAAGTAGCTGATGCAAAGCCTGATGAACAAAAACATATTGAGGAGATTTTAAATAGTATTGATAACCGAAACTTTTATCTGGGAGAATCGGTTTGTGAACAGGCTAAGAAAATTGCAAAAGAAAAGGCAGGCGAGGTGCTTGACTCATTTGCCTGCAATAATAAAAAATCTTTATAGCTATAATGAAAACGGCTGTATCAAAACTAATTGATACAGCCGTTAATTGTTTTATGAAAGCAATTCAAAGCGTCGCATTTTTGTTCCGTTGTAGTCAACAATATCCGTAAACATATCATACGGTCTTGCCCAGAAAGTATCTTTTCCGTCAACGCTTTTGTAAATAACAAGCAATTCTCCTGTTTCGGTATGCTTTGCAACAGACAAAACCTCGTATTCATTTCCTTTAAAGTGGCGGTATCTTCCGGGCTTTACCTCGGTGAGCTTTTCAACTGTCTTTTCTTGATTTGTATTATTTTGCGAGTTTACCGCTCTGTCAAAATCAAGTTTAAAGCTTCCGTCGTTTACAACGAGTATTCTTGTTGAGTAAGGTTTCATGTAAAGCTCATAATAACCGTTTACATCAAATATTTCATTGCCGTTCAATACATCCGTAAGTTTTGCATTGCATCTTGTGTCAAATCCGATTCTTTCGTCATGGTCGGTGAGATTAAAAGCGACAAAAACGGTTTGATTGTCGGTGTATCTCTTGTAAACCAGCTTTTCGTTCATGATATTTACATTTTCAAACTTACCGTACTTTAATGCTTCAAGGGCAAGTCGGATTTTACCCAGCTTAACTATATGATTAAACAAATTATAATCGGCATTCGGAACATTATTGAGGTCAATGCAGGGGCGAAGCTCATAGTCGCTGTGGTCAGAGCGTCTGCCCTCAATACCGAACTCACTGCCGTAATAAATCGAAGGAACACCGGGCATTGTGTACAAAAGGCTGTAAACATTGAACAGGTGGTTTTTATCTCTAAGCTCACTTGCGATGCGGTTTACATCGTGATTGTCAACAAAGTTATAAGTGTATATATTATTATAAATTCCGCCGTTTCCGAACTGCCTGTTAAGCGAGTGTGCAATTTCAAAATAGTTGTGATCGTTGTGGCTTGAGTATATTCCCTTGTAGCACTCATAGTTTGTGGCAGAGTCAAGTGTTTCACTGTTTGCCCACCTGTTGTAGTCACCGTGGGTAAGCTCGGCATAAAGCCAAAAATCAGGTTTTTTCGATTTGCACACATGTCTCAGCTTTTTGAAAAATTCAATGTCTATGCAGTCGGCTGCGTCAAGGCGAAGTCCGTCGATTCCGAATTCATCTATCCAGAATTTAACCGAGTCAAGCAAATAATTTACTACATCATCATTTTGCAAATTCAGCTTTACAAGGTCATAGTGACCTGCCCATCCCTCGTACCAAAACGGGTCTCCCATTGGACTGCTGCCACCGAAGTTTAGGTTTTGAAACCAATTACAGTAACGGGAGTTTTGCAGGTTTTGCTGAATGTCCTTAAAAGCAAAAAATTCTCTTCCTACATGATTGAAAACTCCGTCGAGTATAACTCTGATTCCGTTTTCATGGAGAGTATTGCAAATTTGTTTAAAAGAATTATTATCTCCGAGTCTGCAATCAATCTTTCTGTAGTCGATGGTGTCATAGCCGTGCCTTGAGCTTTCAAAAACAGGATTTAAAACAAGCACATTTGCCGACAGCTTTTTCATATGTTCAATACAGTCGTAAATTTTATCAAGCCTGTAAACAAGCTTTCCGTCGTTTTCTCTCGGTGCTCCGCAAAAGCCGAGAGGGTAAATATTGTAAATAACAGCTTCATTAATATAGCTCATTAAATCACTCCGTAGTTAATTTGGGAATTATATTGTATCACAGTTTTTTGTATTGTGCAACGCATTATTTTGTGCTATAATAATACAAATATTTATTTTTTAGATGCGTCGGAGGATAATTATGATAAAAAAGCGTGAGAATAAAACAAGAAAAAGATTGAGAATCACTCAGTGTGTTCTTTATCTTTTAGAGATACTTTTTTGTACATTTACATATATACAAATACCTAATCCCGATCAGACACAATTAGGATTTTTTGCGACGGCGTTTGATATGATAGGGTACATAGGAGGAAATTTTCCGGACGCCGCACAAACTCAGGCATTTAGCTCGGTTTTGCCGTTGTTTTTAGTATTCCCGATAATTCCTATAATAGGGTTTTTCTTTTGTGCACTTGATAAGGAGAGAAACCTGAAAAATATTGTATCGGTAATTTGTTGTCTGCTCGGAGTTTTTTCTATTCTCACGATAGTGTCCTTAAACTTTATGTCATACGGCTCGCTTCTTGCCTTGCTTTTCTATATTTTGATCAGCTTTATTACAGCTATGGCAATGGTTGCAAGACTTCAGAATGACTGACAGGATTAACCAGCAAACCGTATTGTATGAATAATATATTTTGTTGTTGACAAAAATAAATAACAGCAGTATAATTACCGTAATATAGTTACATATTAGTATTTTTAACTTTATGGAGTATCATTATGGGATGGCTTGTATTTTGGCTGTTGGTGCTTGTGGTGCTGATAGCTCTTGTGTATCGCAGAAATTCAAATCACGGCTACCGCATGGGAAGCGGAATGTTTAAAAGCAGTGAATATAATCTTGACGAAAAAGAAGAACTGTCAGACAAGGAGTACTACGACAAAGACGGATTAATGAAATAAAATTATAGGACTGCATAATTTGTGCAGTCCTTATTTTTTGCTTTACAGGAAACTGCTCTAAAACGGTCGGGCAGAGGATGTTTGATAATATCAACATGTCTGCTCGAATTGCGTGTCGAGGCAATCGACTTTTTTGCTTTACAGGAAACTGCTCTAAAACGGTCTGGCAGAGAATGTTTGATAATATCAACATGTTTGCCCGAATTGCGTGTCAAGATACTCAATTTTTACTTGACAAATACCCGTAGGGGGTATATTATATTATTAAAAAGAATTTAAAGATCGGTAAAATTTTAAATTTAGGCGGTGAAATAATGGATAATAAAATTAAGGATCACTGTTGCTGTACCCATAAAACAAAAAAGCGTGGTGACAGTGAATACAAAAAGCTCATTAACAGGCTCAACAGAATTGAAGGGCAGGTAAGAGGCATAAAAGGAATGGTGGAGAAAGACGCGTACTGCACGGATATTTTGATTCAGGTTGCAGCTGTAAATTCCGCTTTAAACTCTTTTAACAAGGAACTGCTTGCAAATCATATAAGAACCTGCGTCGCAAATGATATAAGAGAGGGCAAGGAAGAAACAATAGATGAGCTTGTAAGCACATTGCAAAGACTTATGAAATAGTACGAATGAGGTGATTAAATGGAACAATATAATGTTAAAGGCATGAGCTGTGCCGCTTGCAGTTCAAGGGTTGAAAAGGCGGTTTCAAAGCTTGACGGAGTGGACTCTTGTTCAGTCAGCCTGCTTACAAACTCTATGAGCGTACAAGGGGATGTTTCTCCCGAAACCGTAATCAAAGCCGTTGAGCAGGCAGGGTATTCTGCCTCGCTTAAGGGAGAAGAAAAAAGTTTATCTGACGATAAAAGTATCGACAACAGCAAATCAGAGATAGCCGTGCTTTTTAAAAGAGCCGTAGCTTCCGCCTTGTTGCTGATAGTGCTTATGTACCTTTCAATGGGGCATATGATGTGGGGCTTTCCGATTCCGCAGATTTTGGAAAATAACCACATCGCAATGGGATTGATACAACTGCTTCTGACATCAGCGATTATGGTTATTAACCAAAGATTTTTTATAAACGGATTTAAAGCAGTTTTGAAGAAATCTGCCAATATGGACACGCTTGTTGCACTTGGTTCTTCAGCGGCGTTTGTGTACAGCTTATGTATGCTTTTTGCGATGACCGGGGCACAGCTTGAGGGCGATACCGCACGGGTAATGTCGTATATTCATGAAATGTATTTTGAGTCGGCGGCAATGATTCTTGCGCTTATCACCATCGGAAAATTGCTCGAAGCACGCTCAAAAGGAAAAACAACAGACGCATTAAAAAGCCTTATAAGACTTTCACCTAAAACGGCAGTACTGATTATAGACGGCAAAGAGGTTAAGGTGACGGCTGATAAAGTAAAAATAGGCGATATTTTTGCCGTTCGTCCCGGAGAGAGCATTCCCGTTGACGGAGTTGTAATCGACGGAGTAACGGCGGTAGATGAGTCCGCAATAACAGGTGAAAGTATTCCGGCAGATAAATTAAACGGAGACAATGTTTTTGCGGGTACTGTAAATCAACACGGGTTTATAAAATGCAGGGCATCCAAAGTGGGAGAAGACACAACGCTTTCGCAAATAATAAAAACCGTGAGTGATGCAGCCGCAACCAAAGCTCCTATTGCACGGGTCGCAGATAAGGTTGCAGGTGTGTTTGTACCTGTTGTAATTTTGATAGCCGTTTTAACCGCAATAATATGGTTTGCGGTAGGTGCCGACACGGGATTTGCACTTTCTCGGGCGATTTCCGTGCTCGTAATAAGCTGTCCTTGTTCGCTCGGTCTCGCAACACCTGTAGCAATTATGGCAGGCAGCGGCGTGGGAGCAAAAAATTTAATTTTGTTTAAAACGGCTCAGTCGCTTGAACTTTGCGGAAAAGTAAAGGTAGTAGCACTTGATAAAACAGGAACAATAACAAAAGGCGAGCCGAATGTCACGGATACCGTTGTTATTGACGGCAGTTTGGAAGAGCTTATGAAAACCGCTCTTACGCTCGAATCCAAGAGTGAGCATCCGCTTGCAAAAGCTATTGTAAAGAAAACTGACGAACAGGGTTTTGTACCCGAAAAAGCGGAAGATTTCAAATCGCTTCCGGGACTCGGCGTATCTGCAAAAACAGACGGCGAAGTAATATGCGGAGGAAATTTAAAATTCATTTCTCAATATGCCCGAATTTCTCAAAAGGCATCGGCAATAGCAGAAAAATTTGCAGACGAGGGAAAAACTCCGATAATTTTTTCAAAATCGGACAGGATACTCGGTGTTATAGCTGTTGCAGATGAAATTAAAGAAGACAGTGCAAGTGCCGTAAATCAGCTTCATGATATGGGTATGCGAGTTGTTATGCTCACGGGCGACAATCCTAAAACCGCAAACGCGGTAGGAAAAGCCGCGGGAGTTGACGAGGTAATCGCAGGTGTTTTGCCGCAGGAAAAGGAAAGATTTGTTTCCGATTTAAAGAAAGACGGTATGGTTGCTATGGTCGGCGACGGTATAAATGACGCACCCGCCTTGACAAGCGCCGATGTGGGCATAGCGATTGGAGCGGGTACCGATATTGCGATTGACGCCGCAGATGTTGTTTTGATAAAAAGCCGTCTTTCAGATGTTTGTGCGGCAATAAGGCTTGGCAGATCAACGCTTAGAATAATTCACGAAAATCTGTTTTGGGCATTCTTTTACAATGTAATCGGAATCCCCGTTGCGGCAGGTGTGTTTATTTTCCTTACAGGCTGGAGCCTAAGCCCTATGCTTGCGGCGGCGGCAATGAGCATATCAAGTTTTTGCGTAGTTACGAACGCTCTGCGTCTTAACTTTGTAAAAATTCACTTAGATAAAACCGATAAAAATAAATCGGCAAAAATAAAATCAGAAAAGGATGAATGCAAAATGACAAAAACACTTAAAATCGAAGGTATGATGTGCCAGCACTGCGAGGCACGTGTCAAAAAATCGCTTGAGGAGATAAGCGGGGTAGAAGATGCCTGCGTTAGCCATGAAAAGGGGACAGCGGTTGTTACACTTAATAAAGATGTTCCTTATGAAGTTCTCAAAAAAGCGGTAGAGGACCAAGGCTACAAGGTGAATGAGTAAAACATATAAATTCAGGCAAAACAAAACCCGACCGATTTAAACGGTCGGGTTTTTAATTTTGGCTGATTTATATTTGGTACTCTGTCAGTTGCAGAGCCTGATAACAATCAGTGACATCCGCACTCATCGCAGTGAGGAACTTTTCCTACAAAAGGTTCGGGGTCAATACCCTGCTTTTGATAGTAGTCCGAGATAGCGGCTTTAATAGCCTGCTCTGCAAGCACGGAGCAGTGAACCTTTACAGGCGGAAGTCCGTCAAGTGCCTCCATAACAGCTTTGTTTGTAAGTTTGAGCGCGTCGTTTATAGACTTGCCCTTTATCATTTCGGTAGCCATACTGCTTGTTGCAATAGCCGCGCCGCAGCCGAAGGTCTTAAACTTAACATCGGTGATGATGTCGTTTTCAACCTTGATGTACATTTTCATTATATCTCCGCATTTGGAGTTTCCAACCTCGCCGATACCGTCGGCGTTTTCAATTTCTCCTACATTGCGTGGATTCGCAAAATGGTCCATAACCTTTTCGGAATATGCCATAATTTTAACCTCCCTTTATATATATAAATTAATTAAGAGTTTAGTTGTTCTCGGCTTTTTTGATTTTTTCCCAAAGCGGAGACATAGCTCTTAAATAATCAACAATCTGAGGAACTTTCTCAAGAATATAGTCGATATCCTCCTCTGTGTTTTCATCGGAAAACGACAGACGCATACTGCCGTGTGCGATTTCGTGAGGAAGTCCGATTGCAAGAAGCACATGGCTCGGATCAAGACTTCCCGATGTGCAGGCAGAACCCGATGAAGCCGAGATTCCGTTCAAATCAAGCTTTAAAAGCAGGCTCTCGCCCTCAATGCCTTCAAAGCACATATTGACATTACCCGGAAGTCTGTGGATTCTGTCGCCGTTGAGCCTTGAACGCTCAATTTTGAGAAGTCCGTCAATAAGTCTGTCACGCATTTTGGTAAGCTTCGCGTTTCTTTCGTCCATTGTGTCAACAGCTAACTGCAATGCGGCGTCAAGTCCGACTATGCCGGCAACATTTTCTGTGCCTGCTCTTCTGCCTCTTTCCTGTGCACCGCCCTCTATAAGGTTGTCTATCTTAACGCCTCTTCTTACATAAAGCAGGCCGCAGCCTTTCGGTCCGTGAATTTTGTGGGCTGTCATTGAAAGCAGGTCGATGTTCTGCTCAACAACATTGATTCTTACAAATCCCGCAGCCTGAACCGCGTCGGTATGAAACAGAACTCCGTGCTTTTTGCAAATTGCACCGATTTCCGATATCGGCTGAATTGTGCCGATTTCATTGTTAGCGTACATAATTGATACGATAGCCGTATCGTCGCAAATGGCGTTTTCAACATCCTCGGGCTTTACAATGCCGTTTTCGTACACATCAAGATAAGTCACCCTAAAGCCGTCCTTTTCAAGAGCCTGACAGGTGTGCAAAATCGCATGATGCTCAAATTTTGATGTAATAATGTGTGTTTTGCCCTTTGCTTTAAGCGCGTGGCAAACGCCCTTTAAAGCCCAGTTGTCGGATTCGCTTCCGCCCGATGTAAAAAATATTTCACTCGCAGACGCTGCTCCGAGATTTTTTGCAATATTTGCACGTGATTTTTCAACAGCTTCCTTTGCCTTGCTGCCTATACGGTAAAGACTTGACGGATTGCCGTAAACCTCTGTAAGATAAGGCATCATCTTTTCAAGCACCGAAGGAGCAATTGCAGTTGTTGCAGAATTATCGGCATAAATATTTCTCATATATATCACCCTCGTGTAGATTATGCATATTGCTGTGCTGCCGCAACAGCAAGTCGGTCGCACCTTTCATTTTCGGGATGTCCGGCATGACCTTTTACCCATATAACATCAACCTCGTGAATATCACAAAGCTTGAGAAGCCTGTCCCAAAGTTCGGGGTTTAAAGCAGGCTCTTTTTTGTTACGCATCCAGTTGTTGGATTTCCATTTTTTAGCCCAGCCAAGCTTTAATGCGTTACACACATATTGAGAGTCGCTGTACAGTGTAACCTTGCACGGTTCTTTTAATGCATCAAGCGCATTAATAACCGCGGACAGCTCCATTCTGTTGTTAGTTGTATTTGCTTCTCCGCCGGACAGTTCCTTTTCGTGTCCTTTATACCGAAGAATCGCACCCCAGCCGCCCGGTCCCGGGTTTCCGCTGCAGGCACCGTCAGTGAAAACATCAATCTGTTTCAAACCTATTCCCCTAAGTTAATGTTCGAGTAATATTATAATACGCAAAATCTGCAAATGCAACTATTATTTAGTTATTATTTTACCAAAAAACGAGCATAATATTAGTGTTGTGCTTATTTTTGTCTTGCAAAATGATAATATTTGCAAAAATATTGTCTGAAGCTTAAAATTAAATAACTGTAAATAATGGGTTATAATTCTTTTATAACCTTGACATAAATAATGATTGTGAGTTAAAATAATATGAATATATATACTCGGCGTAGTATGTACTTATCTGTTTTATAAAATTTTTATGCACCGATTTAATCCGTATGATGCTTGCGGATTGTGGCAAAGGAAATATACATCTAAAAATGAATAGGCCGTTAAATGTTCATTTTTGAAGAAGTAAATTATATTTCCGATATATATAAAATATTAAAAATATGGAGGTAAATTTGTGAGTACAGAAACAAAAAAATACTACAAAAATACTAAGCAAAACAAGTACTCAAAGAATTCAAATGTCAAATCAAGACAAATTTCAAAAGGCTCGTTTAATTTTGAAAAACCGTCGGAACAAAGTTTTTTTCAGAAGAATAAAAGAGGTTACTACAAAAAGTCTTATTCCAAAAACAGCGTACAAAAAAATATCCGTAAGCCTTCGGTAAAAATTGCTTTTCTCGGAGGACTTAATGAAATAGGAAAGAATATTACTCTCATAGAATGTGAAAATGATATCATCATACTTGACTGCGGTATGGCGTTTCCCGACGGAGATATGCTCGGTGTTGATCTTGTTATTCCGGATTTTTCTTATATAGAGCAAAATCAAGATAAAGTCAGAGGCATAATCTTAACTCACGGTCATGAGGATCATATAGGTGGTTTGCCGTTTCTTCTTTCAAAAATAAAGGTGCCTATTTACGGAACTCCGCTTACTCTCGGACTTGTTGAAAATAAGCTTCGTGAACACAGCCTTGCTAACAAGACACAGCTCAATGTTGTTAATGCAGGCGAAACAATCAGACTCGGTTGTATGAATGTAAAATTTATTCATGTAAATCATTCAATTCCAGACGCGGTCGCTTTTGCCGTTGATACTCCTGCCGGAACTATTGTTCACACAGGTGACTTTAAAATTGACTGTACGCCGATTACGGGAGATATGATTGATCTGTCAAGCTTTGCAAAGGTGGGAGATAAAGGCGTTTTGGCTCTCCTTGCCGAAAGCACGAATGCACAAAGGCCCGGATACACCCGAACCGAACGGCTGGTGTCGGAAAGTCTTGACAGCCTGTTTAAGAGTGCCGAAAATTACAGAATAATAATTGCTACCTTTGCATCAAATGTAAACAGGGTGCAGCAGATTATAAACTGTGCTGAAAAATACGGCAGAAAGGTTGCTTTTTCGGGCAGAAGCATGGTCAACTATATGGATGTTGCCAAAAAACTCGGATACCTGAATATTCCCGAAAATCTTATCATTGATATTGATATGCTCGGCAAATATATGCCCGAAGAAATCGTACTGGTTACAACAGGCAGCCAGGGCGAGCCTATGAGTGCACTTTCGAGAATGGCTTATTCGGATCACCGCAAGGTAATGGTGGGAGAGGGCGACTTCATAATAATTTCTGCCAATCCCATTCCCGGCAACGAAAAAACAGTCGGCAATGTCGTTGATGAGCTTCTCAAAAAGGGCTGCAAGGTGATTTACGAGTCAATGTATGATGTTCATGTTTCCGGACACGCCTGTCAGGAGGAACTCAAAATTATGCACCGCCTTGTAAATCCTAAGTATTTTATTCCCGTTCACGGTGAGCAGAAGCACCTCAGAAAGCACGCTGAGCTTGCCGAGTTTTTGGGAATGGACAGAAAAAACATATTCATCGGAGATGTAGGAAGCGTAGTGGAAATCAACGAAAACTATATCAAAGAGCTTGCGCCCGTTCAGGCAGGCAAGGTGTTTGTTGACGGACTCGGCGTAGGTGATGTGGGAAGCATAGTGCTTCGTGACAGAAAACATCTCGGACAGGACGGACTTATTATCATAGTTGCGTCACTTGATGTTTATGACGGCCATGTCATAAGCGGCCCCGACATAGTTTCAAGGGGATTTGTATATGTTCGTGAGAGCGAGGGGCTTCTTGACGAAGTCAAAAAGCTTGCACTTGATATTCTTGAGGAATGTGCCGACAACAACATCCACGAGTGGGGCGTAATTAAAAACCGCATTAAGGATGATGTGGCAAAGCTTATCGGACAGCGTACACGCAGAGCACCTATGATACTTCCTATTTTGCAGGAGGTATAAATTAATTTGCGGTGTTTTGCAGAGCAACACATAAGGTTTTATTCTTAACAGAGGGATATTATGAAAAGAAGACATTGGACGCTTACTCCTTGGTTTATAATTTTCGCTTTGGTAATGCTGATTATGGCGTTTGCGTCTTATAATTATAATATTGTTTTGTGCTATGTAGAATTTGCAATTTCGGTTGCCGCGTTTGCAGTAGTATTTGTTTTATCGTTCAGATTCAGAAATTATATAAACAGTTCGGTAAAATCCGCAGCCGAAAGAATCAAGGGCTTCAACCCCGATTACCTTGAAAAATATAAATTCCCCGTCGTTGTTTCGGGCCTGAAAGGCGATATTCTTTGGTGCAATGCACGGTTTAGAAAATCAATGTGTCAGGGCAGAAGTCCCGAAGGCGAAAATATTAATGCTTACCTTTCGGGCTTTGATATTGACGAAATAAAGGACGGCGAAGGTGAGGATATTGCGGTTGACGGCAAAGAATACACGGTTTTTTGTATGTCCGCAGGAGAGAGCGTAATAAGTCTTTTTATTGAAAACACCTATTACAAATCTATGGTTAGAGAATATCATTCAAATCTTCCGTGCGTATCAATCATCACCTTTGACAACGCTGAGGATTTTTCAAATGATTCCGACGAGGCTTATTCCGAAGTCAGACTTACGGTTGAAACTGCTCTTCAAAAGTGGGCTTCCGAGTACGATTCTCTTTACAAGAAAATCAGCACAAACCGCTATATGATAATATTCAGGGAATCCGATGTTGAAAAAATGATTGCTCAGAAGTTTCCCATTCTCAAGGAAATTCGTTCTATAAGCGTAAACAATAATATTGCTACAATTTCCGTCGGACTTTGCCGAGGCATTAAGAATCTGAAGTCAAGCGAAATGAATGCGAGAAAGGCTCTTGAAATGGCGCTTGGCAGGGGCGGCGATCAGGTTGCTGTAATAAAGGACAACAGCTACGAATTTTTCGGAGGCACTGCCGCTGCCGCGGAAAAGGCGAGCAAGGTCAGAATGCGCGTAATAGCAAATGCGATAAGCCGTGCTGTTACCGACTGCGACAAGGTGTTTATTATGGGACACCGATTTTCTGATCTCGACTGTGTGGGCTCAGCTGTAGGACTTCAGTGCATAATGGAAAAATCCTTCAGACGCTATTGCAAGATAGTAATCGATAAGGAAACTTCTATGGCAAAACAGCTTATTTCTTATATTGAATCTCATGTTGATTCAAATATCTTTATCACCGCTGACGAAGCATTAAGAGGTGTTACCCAAAAGTCGCTTTTGATTATTGTGGACACACATCTAAAAAGCTCGCTGGAAAGCGCTCAGCTTTACGAAAAGTGTAAGAAAATCGTCGTTATTGACCATCACAGAAAATCGGTTAATTACATAGACAACGCACTTGTGTTTTGCCATGAGCCGTCGGCTTCGTCGTCTGCCGAAATGTGCAGTGAAATCATCAGCTATCTTGAAGACAGACCGCTCGGATATGTTCAGGCTGACGCACTTCTTGCAGGTATTATGCTTGATACCAAGAATTTTGTTCTTAAAACAGGTGTGCGAACCTTTGAAGCGGCGGCTTATCTTCGCAGAAAAGGTGCAAATACTCTTACCGTCAAGGAAATGTTCTCCGACAGCATTGATACATACAGAGAAAAGGTTGATATTGTCTGCAATGCACATATATACAGAGGCTGCGCTGTTTCCGTTTCAAAAAGCGAGGCGGATGACATAAGGCTTGCTGCCGCACAGGCAGCCGATGAAATGCTCACACTTCAGGGCGTGAGAGCCTCGTTTGTCGTATTTGAAAATGACGGTAAAATAAATATATCCGCACGAAGCTACGGAAAACTAAATGTTCAGATAATTATGGAGCAGCTCGGCGGCGGCGGTCATCAGACAATGGCTGCGGCACAGCTTGAGGGAGCCACAAAGGATTTTGCTTACAGAAAGCTTTTATCTGTAATTGACAGCGTGCTGGACGATATTGAGAGCACATAAAATTGTACAATTTAAATATGTCGGTTTACTATACTGTGTTTTACCGTCTTTATAAGAGATTTTATTTGTGTTATTTTTGGTGCGGTTCTCAATTAAAGAGCAATGGCACCTTGAAAGGATGATAAATTATGAAGGTTATTTTGTTACAGGATATAAAATCACTCGGAAAAAAGGGTGAGCTTGTAGAAGCGTCTGACGGTTATGCGCGCAATTACCTTTTCCCCAAAAAGCTTGCCCGCGAGGCAAACGCTCAGGCAATGAATGAATACAAAAACGCGGAAAATTCCAAGAACTACAAAATCGCAACTCAAAAGGCACAGGCTGAACAGCAAAAGAAAATGCTCGAGGGCAAGAAGTTTGTGATGACTGCAAAAGCAGGTCAGGGCGGACGCCTTTTCGGCAGTATCACCGCAAAGCAGGTTGCAGAAGAAATTAAAAAACAGTACTCAATTTCAGTTGACAAGCGTAAGGTAGTGCTTGAATGTGACATAAAGGAATTCGGTACTTACAAAGCAGAAGTTAAGCTTTATACAGGTATTTCCGCAAACATTGATATACAGGTAAAAGAAGCGTAAAACAAGCATAATAATTTGAAGGTGTCATAATGGCTGATTCATTAATTACCGGCAGCTACGACGGTCTTAATATGCCGTACAGCCCGGAGTCGGAACAGGCAGTGCTCGGTGCTGTTATACTTGACAGCTCTGTTTTTGACAAGGTTGTAGATTACATAAAGTCGCCTGATTATTTCTATGTGGCGTTGCATAAGCTGATTTTTATGCAAATGCAGGAAATGATAAATTTCGGCGAGGCGATTGACTTTGTTACACTGCTTGAAAAGCTAAAACAGAATAAGACTTTTGACGAAGCAACGGGCAAAACATATCTTATGGACCTTGTAAATAACTGCCCGTCAATTTCCAATGCGGAGGCTTATGCCAAGGTTATTGCCGATAAATACAATATCCGCAGACTTATTACTGCGTCCCGTGAGATTATCGACGATGCGTCTGCCGGAGATGAAGACCCGTCGGTTTTAATTGATTCTGCAGAGCAGAAAATATTTGATATTCGCAAGGGCAACGAAAAGTCGGGGCTTGAACGAATAAATTCGGTAATTTTACAGACCTTTGACCGTCTTGACGCACTCAACAGCGAAACCGACGACAGCATGAGACCGATTCCTACGGGTATAGGCGACCTTGACAGAATGATTACGGGTCTTAACCGAAGCGACCTGATATTGCTTGCTGCCCGTCCCGGTATGGGTAAAACGAGCTTTGCGCTCAACATAGCAAGAAATGCCGCGTGTAAGTCAAAAAAGACTGTTGCTTTTTTCTCTTTGGAAATGTCAAAGGAACAGCTCGCAAGCCGTTTGCTTTCTACCGAGGCTTTAATAAGCGGTACAAAACTCCGTACAGGCAAGTTGTCAGAGGAGGAGTGGAGCAGGCTTATACCCGCAAGTGATGTTTTAAGTAAGGCCGAGCTGTATCTCGACGATACGCCGGGAATTACGATTACCGAGATGAAGTCAAGACTTCGCAGATTGCGTAAACTTGACCTCGTGGTAATTGATTATTTACAGCTTATGGGAAGCGGCAGAAGAATTGAAAACCGTGTACAGGAAATTTCGGAAATTACCAGAAATCTCAAAATTCTTGCAAAGGAAATGAATGTTCCCGTTATAACGCTTTCACAGCTTTCCCGTGCGTCCGAACAGCGTGCGGATCACCGACCTCAGCTTTCCGATTTGCGTGACTCAGGTTCTATTGAGCAGGACGCCGATATTGTGCTCTTTCTCTACAGAGAGGGCTATTACAGCGAAAAAAATGCAGAGCAGACAGCTCCGACAGGCGATGTAAATTCGGGTGAATGTATTGTTGCCAAAAACCGTCACGGTGAGACAAACTCAGTAAAGCTGCATTGGCAGGGCGAGTTTATGAGATTTACAGGTATGGAGGCAAGGAATGAATAATCAGGTGCTTTGCACTGTAGGTAAGTACAATATGCTTGAAAAAGGCGACAGGATAGTAGTTGCCTTGTCAGGCGGTGCTGACAGCGTTGCATTGCTCGATGCTCTTAATTCTTTTAAAGAAAAATTCAATCTTTGTCTGTATGCCGTACACATAAATCACGGACTCCGAGGCGAGGAATCAGATCGGGATGAAAGCTTTTGCAGGCTGCTTGCCGAAAAATGCGGGATTAAACTGTATGTGAGGCACTATAATGTAGCAAAGCTTGCAAAAGACCTCAAAATCAGCGAGGAGCTTTGCGGGAGAAATATCAGATATTCCGTATTCAAAGAAATTTCACGCGAGCTTGGTGCCAAGGTCGCGACTGCTCACACTGCATCTGACAATGCCGAAACACTCCTGTTTAACATTACAAGAGGTTCTTCGATTTTCGGGGTGTGTGCAATTCCTCCTGTCAGAGAAAATATAATTCGCCCCCTGATTGAATGTACAAGAGAACAGATAGAGCAATACTGTTTTGAAAACGGACTTGATTATGTAACTGACAGCACAAATCTGACTGATGATTATACAAGAAATAAAATCCGCCATAATGTGGTGCCTGTTTTAAGGGAAATTAATGAAAGCTTTGAGAGCTGTGCCGTACGGTTATCCGAAAACGCAAGAGAAATAGCTGATTATCTCAATGTGGTGACGCAGAAGGCAATTTCTCAAAGCCGATGCGAGTACGGTTATAACTGCAAAGCCTTGCTCTCAAATCATATTGCCGTTGTGAAAAATGCCGTATCGGTTTTGTGCAGAACTAATGCCGATTTTCGTGCGGAGCAACGCCATATTGAGCTTATTTTGAATATTATGAAGCACGGCGGCGCGGTAGAGTTAAACAAAAAATATAAAGTCGTTTCAAAGCAGGGTATATTAAGATTTGCAGCGGCAAATAATGATAATCTGATTGACAATATTGAGCTTAAAGAAAATACCGTTTTTAATTACGATTCAAAAATATACAGAGTTACACGATACAATAGTGACAAAGAAGATAAAAACTTAATTAATCCCGATTTTATCGGCAAAAATGCTGTTTTCAGAACCCGCAGGGCATCCGACCGATTTACTTACCCCAAGCGAGGAATCACAAAACCTCTCAGAAAGGCTATGAACGAGCAAAAAATCCCCTCTGAGCTGCGTGATAAGGTTGCAGTTTTGGCAGTCGGCAACGAAATCCTTTGGTGCGAGGGAATAGGTGTCTCTGCTGCAGGAGCCGCAATTGATTTTGAAAACGCATTAAAAATAGAAGTTTTGCCCTCTCAAGGAGAATGATAATGCACAAGGATATAGAATCTATACTTGTTTGCGAAAAAGAAATTGAAAATATTGTGAATTCTATTGCAAAACAGATTGAAAAAGATTATAATTTCAAAGAATTTATTATGATTGGTTTGCTAAAGGGCAGCATGACATTTATGGCTGACCTTATGCGGAAAATCCATTTGGATTTCCCAGTTGATTTTATTATTGCGTCAAGCTACAGCGGTACTCAAAGCACGGGCAAAATTCAAATTACAAAGGATATTGATTCCGATATAAGCGGAAAAGATATTCTGATAGTCGAGGATATAATCGATACGGGCAGAACCCTTGAGTATATAAAAAATCATTTGATTAACAAAAAAGCTAAAACAGTAAAGATTTGTACGCTTTTTGATAAACCCTACAGGCGTCGGTCAAGTATTGTTCCCGATTATACGGGAATGAAAATCCCCGATGAGTTTATTGTCGGATATGGGCTTGATTACAACGAATTATACAGAAATCTTCCGTATGTGGGTATTTTAAGCCCCTCGGTTTATACATAAATATAATGCTTATTATAATAATATAAAGAGGAGTGACAATATTGGATAATAAGAAAAAGGTACGCAATCTGCTTTTATATTTGGGAATACCTATTTTGGTTATTTTAGCGGTTGCAATGCTATATGGTTCACGCCAGACGGAAACACCCATGAATTCGGAGCTGGAACAATACTTTATAGACGGTAAGGTTGACAGCTATACTATAAACTACGGCACAGGTGTGATAGAAGTTACGCTCAAAGAGGGCGTTAAAGCTGTTGAGCCCGATAACGGCGGCACAGCTTCTTCGTCAGAGGTTGAAGAGCAGTCAACCACGCCTGCAAATATGGCGGGTACAGTCAACGGAAGTAACCAGCCAAAGCAGGTAGTAGTAAAGGGTCAGTTTGCCGATATTCAAAGATTTCTTGACAATATTGAGCCTTATCGTTATGAGGCGACGAACGATGAAGGAACTTTGGAGCCGATACCCTATAAAGAGATTTTGCCGAGTGATAACTCGCTGTTGATGGAGCTCGTGCCGACGCTTCTTCTTACCGTGCTGTTTATAGGTGCATGGATATTCATCATGAAAAAGATGAGTGCAGGCGGTCTCGGCGGCAAGGAAATGAATTTCGGCAAAGCCAAGATTAAAAACACAAATGACGAAAAGCGTAAGACTACATTTGACGATGTGGCAGGAGCCGACGAAGAGAAAGAAGAGCTCTCGGAGGTTGTAGAATTCCTCAAAGCCCCCGATAAGTACAACAAGCTCGGCGCAAGAATACCGAAGGGCGTTTTGCTTGTAGGCACTCCCGGAACAGGTAAAACCCTGCTTGCAAGAGCAGTTGCAGGCGAGGCGGGAGTACCGTTCTTCTCAATTTCAGGTTCAGACTTTGTAGAAATGTTTGTCGGCGTGGGTGCGTCGAGAGTCCGTGACCTGTTTGACCAGGCAAAGAAAAATTCGCCGTGTATTATATTCATTGATGAGATTGACGCAGTAGGTCGTCAGAGAGGCGCAGGCCTCGGCGGCGGCAACGATGAGCGTGAGCAAACTCTCAACCAGCTTCTTGTAGAAATGGACGGCTTCGGTGCAAACGAGGGCGTAATCCTTATTGCGGCAACAAACCGACCCGATGTACTTGACCCCGCGTTGATGCGTCCGGGAAGATTTGACCGCCAGGTAATTGTAAGCTACCCCGATGTTAACGGCCGTGAGGCAATCCTCAAGGTTCACGCACGCAAAAAGCCGCTTGCTCCCGATGTTAAGCTGAGAACAATCGCAAAGACAACTGCTGGCTTTACGGGCGCAGACCTTGAAAACCTCCTCAACGAGGCAGCGTTGCTTGCCGCAAGGAAAAATAAAAAGGCAATTACAATGCAGGAAATCGAGGAAGCTACAGTCAAGGTTGTTGTAGGTGCTGAGAAAAAATCAAAGGTTATGAGCGACAAGGAGAAGAAGCTCACAGCATACCACGAGGCGGGTCATGCAATCCTATTTGATAAGCTTGAAACTCAGGATCCCGTACACGAGATATCCATTATTCCGAGAGGAATGGCGGGCGGATATACCATGCCGCTCCCAAGCGAGGATAAGTCTTACAATTCACGCAATGAAATGCTTGAGGACATTGTTGTGTGCCTCGGCGGACGAGTTGCGGAAGCACTTATTCTTGACGATATTTCAACGGGTGCGTCTAACGATATTGAAAAAGCAACAAAGACTGCCCGTTCAATGGTAACAAAATACGGTATGACAAAGGAACTCGGCTGCGTTTGCTACGGTTCCGACAACAGTGCGGTATTCCTCGGCAGGGATATGGGTCGCACACAGGATTATTCAGAAGCAACCGCCGCTAAGATTGATGAGCTTGTTCTCAAAATCGTAAACGAAGCGTATGCAAAGGCTGAAAAAATCCTCAGCGAAAACATTGATAAGCTTCACGAAATTGCCGCATATCTTATAAAACACGAAAAAATGGGCAGTGAGGACTTTGAGGCTGTTATGAACGGCACATATGTTGAGCCTTCGGAGCCGGAAGAAATCGAAGAACCCGAGAATAATACCGATAAAACGGTAAACGAAGAACCTGAGAATAATACCGATAAAACGGTGAACGAAGATTCTGAGAATACTACCGATAAAACAGTAAACGAAGAAACTCAAGATAATTCTACAGAAGAATAATCAGCAAATAGCCTCCTTCGGGAGGCTATTTCAGCCTTTTACATTGTGATAAGGGGATACAAAATGGCACAGGATAAAATAATCGTAAGAGGGGCAAAGGAGCATAACCTAAAAAATGTTGATGTTGAAATTCCCAGAAACAAGCTTGTTGTCTTGACGGGGCTTTCGGGTTCGGGCAAAAGCTCACTTGCTTTTGATACAATTTACGCCGAGGGACAGCGTCGCTATGTAGAAAGTCTTTCGTCATACGCCAGAATGTTTCTCGGTCAGATGGACAAGCCAAATGTTGAGAGCATTGAGGGGTTGTCGCCTGCAATTTCAATAGACCAAAAAACAACATCAAAAAACCCCCGTTCAACGGTGGGCACGGTGACCGAAATATATGACTATCTGCGTTTGCTGTATGCAAGAGTGGGCGTTCCGCACTGTACTGTTTGCGGCCGTGAAATTCGACAGCAGACGGTTGACCAGATTGTCGACAAAATTATGTCTTACGACGCGGGCACAAAGATTCAAATAATGGCACCCGTAGTAAGAGGAAGAAAGGGCGAACACGCAAAAACTCTTGACACCGCCAGAAAATCGGGATTTGTGCGTGTAAGAGCGGACGGAATCATTTATGACTTGTCCGAGAAAATCCCGCTTGAAAAAAACAAAAAACACAACATTGATGTAGTTGTGGACCGACTTGTAATTAAACAGGAAATTACCTCCCGCCTTTCCGACAGCATAGAAACAGCGTCAAAGCTCTCGGGCGGGCTGATTGTCGTCAGTTTTTCTAACGGCGAAGAAGTAACCTTTTCGCAAAAATACGCCTGCCCCGAACACGGCGTGAGCATTGACGATTTGTCGCCCCGTATGTTCTCGTTTAATAACCCGTTCGGAGCTTGTCCCAAGTGTACGGGACTCGGAGTGTTCCTAAAGATTGACGAGGCAAAAATAATTCCCGATAAGAATAAAAGCATAAAGGACGGCGGAATCAAGGGAAGCGGCTGGGCAATGGAAGGCAGTTCTATTGCCGCTATGTATTTTGAAGCTCTTGCCAAAAAATATAACTTTTCGCTCACACAGCCGATTAAGGAAATTCCCGAAAATGTAATAAACATAATCCTTTACGGTACGGGTGACGAAAAGCTTGTCATAAACCGAAAATCCGTTTACGGAAGCGGAACATACGAGCAGAGCTTTGAGGGCATAATCAACAACCTTGAGCGACGCTACCGTGAAACAAGCAGTAACTGGATAAAAGACGAAATCCGTGCGTATATGACTGAAATTCCCTGCGATGAATGTCACGGCGAGCGGCTTTCAAAGGAGAGCCTTGCCGTAACCGTAGGCGGAATAAACATATCCGATTTTTGCAAAATGTCGGTGGTGGATTCTCTTGAGTTTATTAAAAATTTAAAGCTGTCGGAAAAAGAACAGATTATCGGCAGTGAAATCATCAAGGAAATAACCGAAAGGCTCAATTTTCTCAAGAGCGTGGGACTCGGCTATTTGTCGCTTTCAAGAAGTTCGGGCACGCTTTCGGGAGGAGAGAGCCAGCGTATCCGCCTTGCAACCCAGATCGGCAGTTCCCTCATGGGCGTGCTGTATATTCTCGACGAGCCGAGCATAGGTCTTCATCAGCGAGATAACGAAAAACTGTTAAAAACATTAAAAAGACTGCGTGATTTGGGCAATACGGTAATCGCCGTAGAGCACGACGAGGACACCATGTACGCCGCCGACTATATAGTCGATGTCGGCCCCGGTGCGGGCATACACGGAGGAGAAATTGTCTGCACGGGCGATGTAAACAAGATAAAAGCGTGCGAAAAATCCATCACGGGTCAGTATCTAAGCGGAAAACGCCGTGTTCCCGTCCCCGAAAAACGCAGAAAGGGAAACGGAAAGTTTGTTGAAATAGTCGGCGCTTCGCAAAACAATCTCAAAAATATCAATGTAAAAATACCTCTCGGAAAATTTGTCTGCGTAACGGGAGTTTCGGGTTCGGGCAAAAGCTCGCTGATAAACGAAATTCTCTACAAATCACTTGCCCGTGAGCTAAACGGCTCAAAGCTGATTGCGGGCAAACACAAGGCGATAAAGGGGCTCGAAAATCTCGACAAGGTCATAGCCATTGACCAAAGCCCAATCGGCAGAACCCCGCGCTCAAATCCCGCAACATATACGGGACTCTTTACTGAAATCAGAGCGTTGTTTGCGACAACTCAGGACGCAAAAATGCGTGGATTTACGCAAAGCCGTTTTTCGTTCAATGTAAAAGGCGGCAGGTGCGAGGCTTGTCAGGGCGACGGAATAATCAAGATAGAAATGCACTTTTTATCCGATGTGTATGTTCCGTGTGAGGTCTGCAAAGGCAAGCGGTATAACCGCGAAACACTTGAAGTCAAGTACAAAGGAAAATCTATCAGCGATGTGCTTGAAATGTCGGTCGAAGAGGCAATGGAGTTTTTCTCAAACATTCCCAAAATCTACAAAAAGCTCAAAACACTTTATGATGTCGGACTCGGCTACATTCAGCTCGGTCAGCCCGCAACAACGCTTTCGGGCGGCGAGGCTCAGAGAGTTAAGCTTGCGACGGAGCTGTCAAAGCGAAGCACGGGCAAAACAATCTATATTCTCGATGAACCGACAACGGGCCTTCATATAGCCGATGTACACAGACTTGTTGATGTTCTCCAGCTACTCGTCGATGGCGGAAATACGGTTGTTGTTATTGAGCATAATCTCGACTTAATAAAAACCGCAGACCACATAATCGACCTCGGTCCAGAGGGCGGCGATATGGGCGGCGAAATCGTAGTGCAGGGAACACCCGAACAGGTGGCTGAATGCGAAAAATCCTTTACGGGGCAGTATCTAAAGCCGTTTCTTGAAAAATAAAAAATAATTTAAACAAATTTTTGAAAAGTTGCATATTTTTATGCAACTTTTCTTTTTTTTGCTCTGTAAGTGGAGGTGATTGATTGAGTGAACAAATGATTTTGGCGTTGCTGTCGTTTGCGGGAACCTTGCTTGGCTCTCTTGCAGGCGTGTGCGCGACTTCAAGACTTACAAACTACAGAATTGAACAGCTTGAAAAAAAGGTTGACAAGCACAACAATCTTGTAGAGCGTGTATATCGAATCGAACAGCACGAAGCGGTTATCGACAATAAACTGAAAACAGCCGATCACCGCATTAAAGATCTCGAAAAAGAACAAATTTAAAGCAGTGCCATATTATGTTAGTGAGCACTGCCTAATAACGAAAGGATGCTTAAATTTTATGAAAATTTTAAATGTTACCTTTACAAAGGAATGTTTGTACCGTGCTTTGCGAACATTTTTGCAGACGGCAATAGGCTATATAATAGCTAATATATCTCTCTACGCAACAGGCATTGATTTTGCCGACGGCGATGTCGTAAAAAATGCCCTGATAGGTTTGGCAGTTTCTGCATTTTCAGCAGGCTCGGCAGCAGTAATGAATATAAAAAAAGGAGACGACAAAAAAGATGGCTAAAAAAATATATCTAAGCCCCTCAACACAGAGCGGCAACACCTACGCCTCAGGCAATACCAATGAAATGGCACAGTGCGAAAAAATCGCAGACGCCGCCGCTTCGGCACTCAAACGATGCGGATTCGAGGTTAAGGTCGGCAAGTCGGGCGATTCAATGCTTAATCGCTGTAATGAATCAGACGCTTTTAAAGCGGATATTCATATGCCCATTCACACCAACGCCTACAACGGCAAGGTGACAGGCGGAACAAGAATTTTTTGTTACAGCTCGTCAGCAGCCAATACAGCACCCGCAAATGCCGTTTTAAAAACTCTCGGTGCAATATCACCTGGAACGGCTGACAGCGTATCCGTAAACGCAGGATTGTATGAGGTAAACAAGCCTAAAGCAATTACCGTATATGTAGAGTGCGAATTCCACGATACAAAGACAGGTGCAGATTGGATTATCAAAAATGTTAAAAACATCGGCGAAGCAATCTGCAAAGGACTTTGCAATCACTTTAAAGTTAAATATGTGTCAGGCACATCACCCAACACCTCGGCAGGTTCTTCTACGACAACCTCTTCGGCTTTCAAAAGCTATATAGTTAGAATCACCCCCTCAGACGGAGTGAATATCCGAAAAGGTCCGGGTACTGACTATGATATAGTCGGTGCAATAGAAAAAGGCGGTGCTTATACTATCGTTGAAGAAAAAGACGGCAAAGGTGCTTCAAAGTGGGGCAAGCTGAAAAGCGGTGCAGGCTGGATCGCTCTTGACTATACCGAAAAAATCTGACTTATGATTAAAAAATAATGAGTTTGCCCCGATTTTTAACTTGAGGGGCAAACTCACCTTTAATTTATTAATAAAAAATAAAACAGGCAATAATTTTACGCAAAATAAAACGCAAAATCATTACCCAATTTCGTGAAATAAGTTATTTTTAGAACAAGTAAGTTTTGTTAAACTTCGATATTATAATACCAAATATGCCAATATGTGTCAATATGTTTTTTAAAATTTTTTTAATTTTTTTTAAAATATAATTTAAATTCTTATATATTTGTTATTTTTAAGTCTTTAACTGGTCATTTCTATGGTCTTTTCAGGACATAAAAATATGGGTCGGTGGTCAAATGAGAACAAAACAGAATATTTATAAAAGAAAAGACGGAAGATGGGAGGGGAGGTACTTTAAAGAATATGACAGTAACGGAAAAATAAAATATTCTTCAGTTTATGCTAAATCATACACAGAAGTAAAAGAAAAGCTTAACAGTATAAAAGCCAACTCATTAAATATATCCACAAATGGTATTAAAACTGATTTTAAAGATGTGTGCAAAGAGTGGCTCGAATATAAAAAAAGTTCAATAAAAATATCTTCATATGCAAAATATAATTTTATTATTGAAAAGTACATTATCCCGTTTTTTAATAATTGCAAACTGTATGAGTTAAATAAAAATTCCTTAAACGAATTAATAATAAAAAATAATAACCTTGCACAAAGCACCCAAAAAAATATTGCAACTGTATTTAAATCTATCATTTTGTTTGTAAATGACAAATACAACTTAAATTTAGAAATAACATCTTGTCAATTTAAAAAAGCTTATGCCGAAAATATGAAAGTATTGTCGGAATTTGAACAAGAAAAATTGGTAAGATATTTATTAAATAATATTAATTTGATAAATTTAGGTGTTTTAGTTTGTTTATTTACCGGATTACGAATAGGAGAAATTTGTGCTTTAAAATGGTCTGACATAGATTTAAAAAACAAAATCATTAAAGTATCTAAAACTATACAAAGAGTGCAGATAGTTGACGAGTATCATAATTCAAAAACAACAATTATTTCGCAATCTCCGAAATCAAACAACTCAATAAGAGAAATACCGATGACAGATGATTTGATATCAATCATAAACAAAAATGTAAAGAATTTCAATAGCAACACATATTTCCTTACAGGAAATAAACATTACATTGAACCCAGAAATCTTCAAAATAAATTTAAAAAAATTCTTGCCAATGCAAAAATAAATGATATAAATTTTCATGCTTTAAGGCATACATTCGCAACGAGAGCTATTGAAAACGGTATTGATGTAAAAAGCGTTAGTGAAATTCTCGGACATTCTAATGTAAGTATGACACTTCAAAAATATGTACACATATCTATGCAACAAAAATTAAAAGAGATTAACAAATTAAAGTTATTTTAAATGTGTACTTGGTCAAAAAAATCGTAAAACAGAAGAAAAACTCGCATAAAATGCGAGTTTTTGTTTTGTTTTTCTAAAAGTAACTTATTTCACGAAAATAAAATTTTAAATTTAAGTTATTCAATAATGCTGTTTTAAGATATTGTATCCGAATTCCCTTAATAATATTTAATTTGAGAAGCTCTATGGTGATGAAGTTATGTTAACAAATAACTTTCGGTACAAAAGGTTTTCTTAAAACGGATAATGCAGTAAATTTAAAATAACAAACCAATAAATTTATTTTTCAGTTATTTTTAGTTAAAGTAGTTTTGTTAAACTGAGGCGATAATGTGGAGAATCATTTGCACTAAAATTCAACATATCTAAAATACAATATCACCACAATCTATACTACAATTAATCATTAATTTTGATACCACTGAAAATGCAGATAATTCGTCACAGATTTTGCTTACGGAAAACCAACGGAAACTTATCCGTTGGTTTTTTCGTTTTGTGACAAATTAAATGTTACATATGTCCTTTATTACTTCTCCTGCAATAATAAGTCCCATAACCGACGGTACAAACGCAAGACTTCCCACAGTTTTTTCGCCCTCTATTTTGTAGGGCGGATTTTTCGGCGGTTCTTTCGAGTAAACCACCTTTAGCTTTTCGACACCCGCTTTTTTAAGCTCACGTCTCATTATTCGGGCAAGGGGACAAACGCTTGTTTTGTAGATGTCGCAAACTTCAAATTTTGTAGGATCGGTTTTGTTACCTGCTCCCATAGCCGAAATTATCGGTATATTGTTTTCCTTTGCGATTTTTGTAAGCAAAATTTTTGCTTTAATATCGTCAACAGCGTCAATAATATAATCGTACGCGGTAAAATCGTGTTTATTTGCCGTTTCGGAATTTATAAAAATATTAAAAGCCGTCACCCGTGCGTTGGGATTTATATCAAGTATTCTGTTTTTCATAACATCGGCTTTAAATTTTCCTACGGTTGATTCAAGTGCTATAATCTGTCTGTTTATATTAGACTTTGCAACCGTGTCGCCGTCAAACAGTGTGAGCCCGCCTGCTCCGCTTCTTGCCAGAGCCTCGCACACATATCCTCCTACTCCTCCCACTCCCGCAACGGCAAAATTGCAGGCGGAAAGCTTTTGGAGGTTTTCTTCGCCGATTACAAGCGATGTTCTTATAAATCTTTCGTCCATAACATCAGTCCTTTTTAATATTTTATTATAAAACTTTTTTGCAGTCAACATAATGCAGAGGATTATGCATATAATGTTCAAATGGGTGTAATATTGCTTGACTGTGTTTGAGTGAGTTTGAACGGTGCACAAAATAATAGATAAAAATAATTGCAACATCTTTTCAAAAATATGGAAAATAAAATAAAAATCTAAAATATTTTTTAAAATCTGAAATATTTTGACTGAAAATGCTTGACTTTGGAGATTTGTATGATATAATTTAAGCAAGAGGTGAACAAATTATGCTCACTCAGGAAAGATATCATTCAATCTTACAGATTCTTAACGAAAAAGGTGCCGTAACCGTTGCCGAGCTTACGCACATTCTTGACGCGTCGGAATCTACTGTCAGGCGTGACCTTGCAAACCTTGATGAAATGGGAATGCTCAAAAAGGTTTTCGGCGGGGCGACTTCGATTAGACAGAGTGCGGGTATGCTTGAGGACGATGTAAGCAACCGAGAAACCGTTATGAGTGCCGAAAAAGATGTTATTGCCGCTTATTCGGCCACGCTGATAAATGACAGTGACTTTGTTTTTATTGACGCAGGAACAACAACCTCGCGCCTCGTTGATTATATTACCAACGAACGGGCAACATATGTAACCAACGGAATAAATCACGCACGAAAGCTTTTGCAGAAAGGTTTTTCGGCGTTTATGGTGGGAGGCAAAATCAAAACCCTGACCGAGGCCGTTGTAGGAACCGAGGGCATACGCTCTATTTCGAGTTTTAATTTTACCAAAGCGTTTATGGGAACAAACGGAATTGATATTGAGGCGGGTTTTACGACGCCTGATGTTGATGAGGCTCTCATAAAGGAAAAGGCTGTTGAAAAGAGCTATATGGCGTTTGTGCTTGCAGACCATACCAAGTTCAGAAAAGTATGTTCCGTTACATTCGCAAAGCTTAACAAGTGCTGTATCATAACCGACAGCCTGCCCGATAAAAGATTTGCTGAACATACGGTGATAAAGGAGGTAAACAAATGATTTATACAGTTACCCTTAATCCGTCGATAGACTATGTTGTAAGGCTTGATTCACTTGTGAGAGGCATTACCAACCGCACAACAAGCGAGGAGTACTATTACGGAGGAAAGGGAATAAATGTTTCCTGTGTGCTTGCGGAGCTTGATCTTGAAAGCACGGCTTTCGGATTTGTTGCGGGATTTACGGGAGACGCTATTGAAAAGGGAATACGCAACGACAAAATCATCACCGACTTTATCAAGCTTGATAAGGGAATATCAAGAATTAACATAAAAATCAAAGCGGGCGAGGAAACCGAGATAAACTGTCAGGGACCTCACATTGATGAACATGAGCTTGAAAGACTGCTCGGAAAGGTTGACAGAATTACCGACGGCGACACAATAGTGATTGCGGGAAATGTTCCCAACACAATGCCCGACAATGTTTACGAAAGAATACTTGACAGAATTAAAGGTAGAAATGTCAGAATTGTTGTTGACGCAACCAAAAAGCTTCTGCTTAATTCGCTTAAATATAAGCCGTTTTTAATTAAACCCAACAAACAGGAGCTTTCGGAAATTTTTGAAACTGAAATTGACAGTGAAGAAGACATAGAAAAATACGCCAAAGAGCTGCAAAAAATGGGTGCACAGAATGTGCTTATTTCACTGGGCAAAAACGGTGCGATGCTCATTGACGAGTTCGGTGAAAAGCACAAGGCAGGCGTACTCAAGGAAAAGGTAATTAACACGGTAGGCTCAGGCGACTCGATGGTGGCAGGTTTTATTGCAGGTTATGAAATGAAGCACAGCTACCCTTACGCACTTAAATTAGGCAGTGTCTGCGGAAACGCCACGGCATTTTTGAGCGGACTTGCCACAAAAGAAAAAATAAATGAATTGCTTGCAAAATTCAATTAAAAAGGAGAGACAATTATGCGAATAACCGATTTGCTAAAAAAAGAAGGAATCGCTCTTAATATCGAAGCTTCCGATAAGAGAGATTCCATCAGCAAGCTCATTACCCTGCACAAAAAATGCGGAAATATTACCGATGTTGCCGCTTTTACTGCAGGTATCTACAAGAGAGAGGAATTGGGAACTACCGCAGTCGGAATGGGCGTTGCCGTTCCTCATGCAAAAAGCGAAGCCGTAAAGGCTCCCGCACTTACGGCAATTACGCTTAAAAACGGCGTTGACTATGATGCGGCAGACGGACAGCCTTGCAATCTTATTTTTATGATTGCCGCAACAATGGACGGCGATGTTCATCTTGAGGTGCTCGCAAGACTTATGCAGCTTCTTATGGACGAAACTTTTATCGCTAACCTCAAAGCTGCAAAAACTGCCGATGAATTCCTTTCAATAATCGACGCAAAGGAAAAAGAAAAATTCCCCGATGAGCCCGCTGCTCCCGCAGCACCCGCAAAGAAAGGCTACAGAGTTCTTGCGGTAACAGCATGCCCCACCGGTATTGCTCACACATATATGGCTGCCGAGGCTTTGGTTAAGGCAGGCGAAAAAATGGGCATCACCGTAAAAGTCGAAACAAACGGCTCAGGCGGCGCAAAGAATGTTCTTACAGCCGAAGAAATTGCAAACTGCGACGGTATTATAATTGCAGCAGACAAGAGCGTTGAAACAGCTCGATTCAACGGCAAGCCCGTATATTCGACAAAGGTTTCCGACGGAATTAACAAGCCCGAAGAACTTATCAACATAATTATAAACGGCGAAGCTCCCGTATATCATGCAAGCCACAAGGAAGTATCCGAAGCTTCCGTCGGCAACGAAAGCGTTGGCCGTCAGCTTTATAAACACCTTATGAACGGTGTATCTCATATGCTTCCGTTCGTAGTTGCAGGCGGTATCTTTATCGCTATCGCATTCTTAATTGATATGGCTTGCGGAGTAAACGCTCAGGAAGCAGGAAGTGCGTTCGGTACGGTTACACCTGTTGCCGCATGGCTCAAAACAATCGGTAACTATGCGTTTAACTTCATGATTCCGGTTCTTGCAGGCTTTATTGCAATGTCCATTGCCGACCGTCCCGGACTGCTCGTTGGTTTTGTAGGCGGTTTGCTTGCTACAAACGGTGCAACATTTGTTGATCCCGCTGCCGCTTCAACAATACCCTCAGGCTTCCTCGGTGCATTGCTTGCAGGTTTTGCTGGCGGATATTTGATGCTCCTTCTTGAAAAGCTCTGCGACAAGCTGCCTAATGCTCTTGAGGGAATCAAGCCCGTACTTATTTATCCTCTTGCAGGTCTCGGTATTATCGGCATTATGATGTGCGCCGTTAACCCGATCATGGGACTTATCAACACAGGTCTTTACAACGGTCTTAACTGGCTCAATGATAACAATCTCGGTATTGTTCTCGGCTGTATCCTCGGTGCTATGATGTCTATTGATATGGGCGGTCCGTTCAACAAGGCTGCTTACACATTCGGCACATTGATGCTTACGGAAGCTGCTCAGAGCAGCAACCCCGACATCGCTTATATGATCATGGCATCAGTTATGATCGGCGGTATGGTTCCTCCGATTGCTATCGCATTGTCAACAACATTCTTTAAGAACAGATGGACTGCTGATGAACGCAAAAACGGTGTTGTAAACTATGTTATGGGTCTTTCGTTCATCACTGAGGGCGCTATTCCTTACGCAGCATCTTATCCGCTCAAGGTTATTCCTTCCTGTGCAATCGGTGCTGCTGTAGCAGGCGGTCTTTCATGGTTGTTCGGCTGCACTTTGATGGCTCCTCACGGTGGTATCTTCGTAGTAGCAACAATAGGTAATCCGCTTATGTATTTGCTTGCACTTGCAGTCGGTTCTGTTGTCGGAATGTTGCTTCTCGCAATATTTAAAAGACCCCTTGACGGAGTAAAAGCTAAATAATATAATTAATACAATACAGGTTAATATAGTTTAAATTTATGCGTTCCGCAGTTTGTTAACACAGACCGCGGAACGCGTCAAAATAATTAAAGGAGAAATTAAAATGGTATCAAAACAGCTTACAATAACAAATGCACAGGGATTTCATATGCGTCCGGCTTCTGTTTTTGCAACAGCTATGGGCAAGTATTCCTGTGATGTAACAATAAAGTTTAACGGTTCGGATTATAACGCAAAGAGCCTTTTGAATATTATTGCAGCTTGCATCAAGTGCGGCAGCGAGGTTGAAGTGGTTTGCAACGGAGCTGATGAAAACGAAGCTCTTGCCGAAGCAGCTCAGTTGATTGAAAGCGGGCTTGGCGAATAATATAAGAATCCGCATTTTTCGAGGTGATTGATATGTTAAACGGTACTGCCGCGTCTGACGGCGTTGGAATCGGAAAAGTTCTCATTATTAAGGAGCTGTCTCTTGATTACACACCAAAGGAAATATCCGATACGGACGCAGAATCGGAAAGATTTAAAAAGGCTGTTGATTTGTTCTGCAAAAACACTATGGAGCAGGCTGAAAATTTGAGAAAATCAACAGGCGACAAAGAAGCTGAAATTCTTGAAGGTCATATTCAAATAATCAAGGACCCGTATTTATGCGGAGAAATTGAAAAGCTTATTGACGAAGGTCAGTGTGCCGAAGCCGCACTCGAGCACATGTGCGATATGTTTATTGCAATGTTTTCAGCGGCTGATGATGAGCTTACAAAGCAGCGTGCGGCTGATGTGCGTGATATTAAATCGGGTATATTGAGTATTCTGCTGGGTGTTCAGGAGGTTAAAATAAGCGAGGCTCCAAAGGAAACCGTCATTGTGGCAAAAGAGCTTACACCTTCGATGACAGCGGGAATAAACAAAGAAAATATTGTAGGTATAATTACCGAAACAGGCGGAAAAACCTCTCATTCGGCAATACTTGCAAGAGCACTTGAAATCCCTGCCGTGTTAAGCGTTGACGGCGTTGTGTCAAAGCTTTATGACGGTCAGGAGGTTATAGTAGACGGAACAGAGGGTGTCGTAATCGACTCCCCGGATAAAAATCAGATTGAAGAATATACTCAAAAAAGAAATGAGTATTTGGTTGAGAAGCGAGAGCTTGAAAATTACAGAGGAAGAAAAACCGTATCCGCAAGCGGAGAGGAATACGAACTGTTCTGCAACATCGGCAAACCCGATGACGCAGTGAAAGCTGTTGAATGCGACGGCGAGGGAGTAGGTCTGTTCAGAACGGAATTTTTGTTTATGGACAGAAGTCAAATTCCAACGGAAGACGAACAGTTTGAAGCGTATAAGAAAGCGGCTCTCATATTAAAAGGCAAATCGCTTATAATCAGAACCCTTGATATCGGCGGCGACAAGGATTTGCCGTACCTCGGTCTTGCAAAGGAAGAAAACCCGTTTATGGGCTTTAGGGCAATTAGGTATTGTCTTAAAAACCGTGATTTGTTTAAAACTCAGTTAAGAGCTATCCTGCGTGCGAGTGCATACGGTGATGTAAAGATAATGTTCCCGCTCATTACTACGCTTGACGAGCTGCGTACGGGCAAAGAGCTCGTTGAAGAGGTAAAGTCTGAACTTCGTGAAAACAATGTTGGTTTTAATGAAGATATACAGGTCGGTGTTATGATGGAAACATCATCGGCGGCGGTTATTGCGGACTTGCTTGCCAAAGAGGCTGACTTCTTCAGCATAGGCACAAACGATTTGACAGGCTACACAATGGCTTGTGACCGCGGCAACAGTGATGTTTCTTATTTGTATTCTGCATTGCAGCCGAGTGTTCTTCGCCTTATTAAGTACATCATAGAATGCGGTGTTAAAAACGGCATTTCTGTAGGTATGTGCGGCGAGGCAGCGGCAAACAGCATGATGATTCCTCTTTTGATTTCGTTCGGTCTTACTGAATTCAGCGTTTCCGCTCCGTCGGTTCTCAAGGTCAGAAAAACAATTTCAACTTGGACAAAGAGTGAGGCTGACAAAGTAGCGCAAAAGGTTATGTCTATGTCGAGCGAAAAGGAAATTGAAGATTATCTCAAAACGGTTATTTGATATAGGTGTATTTAAATTTCTTTATATGTATCAACATTCGTTTAAATAACGAAAATATTTACTGAATATATAATTAAATGAAAGGTTTATCATTTAGTAAAAACTAGGCGGCAGTTTACTATACTGCCGCTTTTGTTTATCCTTCTATCATTGCTCAAATGATTGTACTGTTTATATTTAACGGTTATAATTGGCTATTCTTATAATATATTCACTAATAATGATAAAATATCACAATAATATTATGCAGTATTACTAATTTTTATTTTAATATTTGTAAAACCTAACAATTGCCACTATTCTCATTTTATGGTACTATAATAATGTAAATTGATTGGAAAGAGAGGGGATTTTAATGAAATTTAAATTTATATCGATTATGCTATCTGTAGTAATAACTTTTAGCAGTATTATTTCTTTCAGCTCTTTAAGTGTATTTGCATCGGATACCGATTTGGAGACTGTATATACCGTTGCGGGTGAGAACAAGGATTTGTTTGGATCGGAGTGGTATTACGGCATAACTGATGAAAATACTATGACAAAAGTCGGTGATTTATATACCTATGATTTGGGATATTTGCAGCCGCAAGATAATGTGAGGTTTAAAATTGTTGAACATTCTTCTGACGGCGCTCAAAGAGAATACGGAGATAATATGTCTCATACTTCATTATTAAATTATTACTGTTTTTGGGTTGGGGAAGCTTGCAATGTTACCATTACATTTGACCCTGACACAAAGGAAATGGTGGTCTTGGGTGACGGAGTAAGGATAGTTAATGATGATGTTTTCAGAGTTTACGCTTACAGTATAAATTCCGATACTCTCAATAATAAAGAACCCGGTTCTCCGTATCCGTTGAAAAATGAAATGGTAAAAGGTGAAGACGGAGTATATTCGATTACCTTTTGTGATGTACAGCCCGAAAAGGATATAAAAATTAATATCATAGAAGAAAATTATTGGGGAATCGTAGGATTTTACGGATATAACTATTGCGGGATTGATGTTGTAACGCCCTGCGATGTGACAGTTTATTTTGAACCCGATGCTGCGCGACAGGAAGATTCCCGTATTTGGGCAGAGGGCGAAGGCGTTGTTGTCAGGGATAAACCTTTGGTAGAAAGTATGCATATGGTAGGAGATTTTTCAGACAATCAACCGACCGATGACAATAAGATGTCGCAGATTGATGATTATGTTTACAGTTACAGAGCCGATAATTTAGTTGTGGGTACTGATTATAGATTCCGTTTTGAAAGTCCGAGCGGATCTTATATCGACAGTTGGAACGGCAATTTTGAAAGTGAGCCTGCTCAACTGGGAGTAGATAAAGAAGCAAAGGTTTACCCTAATCAGTACAAGCATTCAAGCATACATTTTGAGATTCCTATAAACAATGCGAGTGTGCTTATATCTCTTAATTTGACTGATTATGATTATATTACAAAGGAGAATGCAACATACAGAATAGATTTGATAGGAGATATTGATTCCGACGGAAATATGTCAATCAAGGATGCTACGAGATTGCAAAAGGCTTTGACGGATATTATAACGCTTACAGATGTTCAAAATTCCGTGACTGATGTAAACAATGACGGAGTAGTTAATGTATCTGATGTTACGGCAATACAGAAAATGATCGTCGGTTAATAATTTTTTAAGCTGATTTTAATTGGGCAGTTCTAATTGGACTGCCCTTAGTTTTTATATGTAGATTTGCAGTCGGTAAGTAGTCGATAAAGTAAATTAAAAAAATTTCAAAAAAGTATTGACTTTGAGTTAACTCAAAGTTGTATAATAAAATTATCAAAGAAATGGGGGTGGTTGTTACGGGACTGACAATTAAAGAAGTGAGTGAAAAATACGATATTCCGTCCGAAACTTTGAGGTATTATGAGAGGGTTGGGATAATCCCTCCCGTTACACGCACACCGGGCGGTATCAGGGATTACAGCGATGAAGATATAGCATGGGTTGAAAACGCAAAATGTATGAGAGCCGCAGGGCTTCCGATAGAAGCGTTAATAGAATATTTAAAGCTGTTTAGAGAGGGAGATTCAACATTTCAGGCTCGGCTGGATTTGCTTAGCGAGCAGCGGGAATTGCTGTTGGAACGACAAAAACAGCTTAATGAAACAATCAACAGATTAAATTATAAAATCTCAAAGTACGAGTCCGCGGTAAAAACGGGAAAATTAATTTGGGACTAAAGAACGGAGGTTAAATATATGTCAGTAAAACAAACTGCAGGCAGAAACGCGTTGGGGGAGTTCGCTCCCAAGTTTGCGGAGTTGAATGATGATGTACTTTTCGGGGAGGTCTGGTCAAGAGAAGATAAGCTTTCTCTTAGGGATCGCTCACTGGTGACCGTGGTTGCCTTGATGTCAATGGGAATTACGGATTCTTCGCTTCAATACCATTTAATGAACGCAAAGAATAACGGAATTACAAAAACCGAAATTGCCGAAATACTTACCCACGCCGCATTTTACGCGGGATGGCCAAAGGCTTGGGCGGCGTTTAACGCGGCAAAAGAGGTCTGGAAAGACGAGGTACAAGGTGATGAAAAAACAAAGCATGAAAACAGCATGATATTTCCTATCGGTAATCCAAATGACGGCTTTGCAAAATATTTTACCGGGCAAAGCTACCTTGCTCCGCTTTCAACATCTCAGGTTGGCATATATAATGTTACCTTTGAACCCCGATGCCGTAATAACTGGCATATTCACAGGGCTGACAAAGGCGGCGGTCAGATTTTAATTTGCGTATCAGGCCGCGGATATTATCAAGAGTGGGGAAAACAAGCTGTACTCATGACACAGGGAGATGTTATTAACATACCCGTAGGAGTTAAGCACTGGCACGGTGCGGCACCTGACAGTTGGTTTTCACACCTTGCCGTTGAAGTGCCGGGCAAAAACACCTCAAACGAGTGGTTAGAAGCAGTTAGTAATGAAGAATACGACAAACTCAAATAAAGGAGGTAATAACATGTGCAAAAATGTACTGATAATATCTTCAAGTTTGCGTAAAAACAGCAACTCACAAATGCTTGCAGATGAATTTATGCACGGCGTTAAGGAAGCAGGTCACAATGCGGAAAAAATAAGTCTTGAGGGAAAGACCATTAATTTTTGCAAAGGATGTCTTGCTTGTCTTAAAACACAAGAATGCGTCATAAACGACGACGGCAGAGAAATTGCGGCTAAAATGATGAACGCCGACGTGATTGTCTTTGCAACGCCAGTATATTATTACGGCGTTAGCGGACAGCTCAAAACAATGCTTGACCGAGCCAATCCTTTGTTCTCTTCCGATTATAAATTTCGCGATATTTATCTTCTTGCGACCGCCGCAGAAAACGAACCCGAAACTGTTAACGGTACCGTAACGGCGCTAAAGGGTTGGGTAGATTGTTTTGAAAAAGCTACTCTCAAAAAGACAATTTTCGCAGGCGGTGTTAATGATGCGGGAGATATTAAGGGACATCCTGCATTACAGGAAGCTTATGAAACAGGAAAACAAATATAAATATAAAAGGAGACATTAATATGAACGATTTTATTTTTCACAATCCCGACAAGGTGTATTTCGGTAAAAACCAAATTAATCATTTGCCTGAAGAGCTTTTAAAATTCGGCAAAAAAGTGTTGCTTGTGTACGGAGGCGGTTCAATTAAAAAAAGCGGACTTTACGATACCGTAGTGAACTTGCTCAAAACTAACGGAATCGAAATATTTGAGCTTTCGGGCGTTGAGCCCAATCCACGCCACTCCACGGCGAATAAGGGTGCGCAAATCTGTAAAAAAGAAAACATTGATGTTGTTCTTGCGGTAGGCGGCGGCTCTACGATTGACTGTTCAAAGGGTGTCGCAGCAGCGGCTGTTATCGAAAGCGGCGATGTTTGGGATTTGGTATCAAACGATGTTTGGGTAACAAAGGCTCTGCCAGTTGTTGCAATTCTTACTAATGCTGCAACAGGTTCCGAAATGGACGGCTGGGCAGTTATATCAAATATGGACACAAATGAGAAAATCGGTCTCGGCGGCAGTGCGTTAATTCCTAAAGTAGCATTTGAAAACCCCGAATACAGCTATTCTCTGCCAACTTATCAGACAGCCTGCGGTGCATTTGATATTTTTAATCATGTATTAGACAATTATTATCTTGCAGGTGACGCTACCTTTGATATGATTTTGGAATTTCAGGAGGCAGTTATGCGTGCCGTTGTAAAGTGGGCACCTGTCGCAATGAAAGAACCCGAAAACTACGAAGCAAGAGCGAATCTTATGTGGGCTTCATCTATGGCGCTTAATTCCGTGCTTGACGCAGGAACGGTACACGGCTGTGCGTGCCACGCAATGGAACATGAGCTTTCCGCATACTATGACATTACACACGGTCACGGTCTGGCAATCGTTACACCCCGTTGGCTCAAATATATTTTAAGCGAAACAACTGCTCCGGCAATTTACCGTCTGGGAGTAAAGGTGTTCGGCGTTGAAGAAGGTCTTGACCCGATGATCGGAGCCGAAAAGGCGATTGAAGCGGTTTCAAACTTCTGTTTTAACACCCTCGGATTAAAGGCCAATCTGTCCGACTTAGGTATTAACGAGGAACATTTCAAGGAGATGGCAGAGCATGCTTGCTTCGGCGGTGTGATATCAGGTCCCAAGGCTCTTGCTCCTTCGGATGTGGAAGCAATTTATAAAATGTGCTTGTAATTTGTAATTGAATATTATGAAAAAGTTATCATTAGTTTTCATTTTAATTTTTATGATAATTGGGACTGTAGGATGTTCGGCGAATTTTTCGGACGGCAAAGAAAGTCAGACTGTCGATTCTACAAACACACAACAGTCAAAATCAACAGATGAGTCTGACGAAACTACAAAAAACATCAGCGATGACGAACAGATGCTCTACATTAAAGTCGGGGATTCCGTCTTGGAAGCTGAACTATCCGACAACTCAAGCTCGGAGGCACTTGTTGAATTGCTCAAAAAAAGTGATATTACAATCAATATGAGCGATTATGCCGATTTTGAAAAGGTCGGGGAACTTGGTGCTTCGCTTCCGACAAACGATGAGCAGATTACAACCAAAGCAGGTGACCTAATTTTATATCAGGGAAATAAATTTGTAATTTACTATGATACAAATTCATGGAACCTTACAAAATTAGGGGAAATTAAAAATGTCTCGCAAAGTGAGCTTAAATCCATATTGGGAGACTCTGATATAACCGTTACGCTTACCCTCAAAAAGGAATTTGTCTCAAATACGGGAACAGAAAAAGGGAGATTGTACAATGATAGGACAATCTCCCTTTGATGTTTAAATTATTTTAAGTAAGCTTATCGGGTTCGTTCTGTATTGAAATTATGTACTTCATTTTTGCATATATAAATCTACAGCCTAAACAAAATAAAAATACCGCTCCGTACTTCGGAGCGGTTTTCATTAGTATCAGTAAATTAGTTAGCTCTGGTAACCTTACCTGAACGCAAGCAACGGGTGCAAGCATATACACGCTTCGGCGAACCGTCAACAATAGCCTTTACTCTCTGTACATTGGGTTTCCAAGTTCTGTTTGAGCGTCTGTGTGAGTGAGATACCTTGATACCGAACTTTACATCCTTACCGCAGAATTCACATTTTGCCATGCGTCTGCACCTCCTTAAAATCAGCATTATATTTTTCTAACTTTGTTATAATAACAGAAAATTAAATAAATTGCAAGTGTTTTTTCAAAATTTCTTAACTTGTTTTTTACGGTGAATTATTATATAATATATATTAATTATGCTTTTTATGCGATTTTATTGAAAAACTTTACAAACAGCGGTTCTGACTGCGGAATGCGGAGGATTCTATGCTTTTTGAGCTATTACACGGGAATTTTGATTTCATGTCAATTTTTGCGGAAGTTCTTGCAATACTTCTTATTATATTTCTTATTTTGCCTTTCCACGAGTGGGCACATGCGTTTACCGCTTCACTGCTCGGAGACAAGGCAATTAAGTACAGAGGAAGATTGTCCTTAAATCCTTTAACTCATATTGACCCGATAGGTGCATTGTGCCTGCTTTTGTTTGGATTCGGTTGGGCAAAGCCTGTGCCCATTGACCCCCGTAACTTTAAAAACCCCAAGGTTGGCATGGCAATAACGGCACTTATGGGGCCTGTTGCAAACATTGTTGCGGCCTTTGCGGGACTTTTGATTTACAATGGACTTGTATGTTTTGCAATCCAGTTTTTGATTTCCGATATAGGTGTGTTTGTGCGAGCTTTTCTTTCTTTTTACATTTCATGCAACATAAGTCTTGCCGTGTTTAACCTGATACCTATTCCGCCGCTTGACGGTTCAAAAATTTTGTTTGTATTTCTGCCCGACCGAGCAGTGAACTTTTTCTACAGGTATCAGCAGATATTTTTCATTGTAATTTTTGTTCTTTTGTATATAGGCGTGCTTTCTCCGATAATAGGATGGGCGTCAGGAGCTATTTTCAGCGGGCTTGACTGGATTGCGTCTTTGCCGTTTAAGTTTTTCGGATAATTTAATATAGAGGAGCAGTATATGGAAACTCAGCTTCAATACAAGCTGCCCGTTTTTGAAGGGCCGCTTGACCTTTTGCTGACATTGATTTCTAAAAATAAAATAGATATTTACGATATCCAGATTTCTGAGCTTCTTGAGCAGTATATGGAGCAGATTAACCGTATGCAGGAAAATCAGATGGACATAGAGTCGGAGTTTTTGACAATGGCCTCAAGGCTTGTCTATATTAAGTCGGTTATGCTGCTGCCAAAGTACGAGGATGAGGCGACAGAACTCAAAAAGGAACTGACGGGTCAGCTTTTGGAGTATGCTGCTTGCCGCGAAATGGCTTCAAAGCTCAGTGAAATTTATGATTTTGATACTTATTTCAGAGAGGCGTCTCCGATAGAGTTTGATTTAACCTATAATCGAAGTCACCCGAGTGAAGATATCGCAAAGGCGTATGTAAGTGCCGTAGGAAGAGGCAAAAGCAAGCTACCTCCGTCCGAAAAGGCGTTCAGCGGCATTGTGTCGCATAAAATTATTTCGGTGAACAGCAAAATAATTCATTTAATGAGAAGACTTTGGCACGGAAAACGCCTTGAATATCACGAGATTTTTGAGGTTTGCGAGGGCAAAAGCGACCTTGTGGCAACATTTCTTGCAACGCTTGAGCTTATAAAGGGCAAGAGAATACGAATTGAGGGCACGGGTGAAAACGCCGTGGTGCATATGATTGAGAACAAAAGGGAGGAGCAGCAGTAATGGCAGTTGAAAACATTAAGGCGGCTATCGAGGCTGTTTTATTTGCAAACGGTTCCTCTGTTGAAATAGGACGAATAGCTCAGGCACTTGAAATATCAGAGAAAGATGCCGACAAATACATTTGCGAACTCATTGATGATTATAACTCGTCAAAAAGGGGAATAACCATAATAAGGCTTGATAATTCTTACCAAATGGTTTCCTGCAAGGAGTATGCACCGCAGATACGCACCGTTATGGACTTGCGGCGAAACTCCCCGCTTTCTCAGGCGGCACTTGAAGTGCTTGCGGTTGTCGCGTACAACCAGCCTGTAACAAAGGCTTTTGTGGAGCAGGTAAGAGGTGTTGATTGCAGCGGTGTTATAGGAAGCCTTACGGCGAAAGGTCTTGTTGAGGAAAAGGGCAGACTGGAGCTTCCGGGCAGACCTTTGCTTTACGGCACCACGGAAAATTTTCTGAGATGCTTTAATCTTGAAAGCCTTGAGTTTTTGCCGCCGCTGCCGGATGATGATGAAAATAAGGCAAAAGAAGCCCAAGAACCGCAAAATGATGAACAGTCTTTTGAGCGTGATGAAAATCTTTCGGAATGATTAAAATTTTGTTTAGGGAGGACTGCCGTTGCTTTGGTTATATGTTGTGCTTGCAATCCTTCTTTTAATATTGATTTTGATGCTTGTGCCTGTCGGAATAAAAGCAAGCTATACAGATAGCTTTAGATGTGTTTTAACGGTAGGTTTTATAAAATTTACCCTTTATCCGCAAAAGGCTCACAAAAAGAAAAAGCCGTCGCCGACAGAAACAGAAAAAAAGCAAACGAAGGAGCCTGCAAAAAAGAAAAATCTCATCAAAGAAAAAGGGATTTCTTGGCTTTTTGATGTTATAAAAAAAGTTGCAAAGCTTGCAGGCGGTGCATTAAAAGACTTTTTTAAGCACATAATAGTAAAAAAGCTTATGCTGAGCATTACTGTGGCAGGTGATGACGCGGCGGATACCGCAGTAAAATACGGCGGTTGTTGTTCGGCTGTTTATCCAGCGTTCGGAGTTGTAGTCAGTTCGGTGAGGTGCAAAAGCTGCGGCGTTGATATTTCACCGAATTTTGATGAAAAAGCAAGTTCATCTGCAAATCTTGAGCTTGAAGCGAGTATCAGAGCTATGTGGCTTGCTTATCTAGTGATAAAACACGGATACAAAGGAATAAAGCTTTTAGTTGATATAAAAAATTAAAGATTTAAATCTTGTTTAAAATTAAGGAGAATGAATATGGAACATCCAATCGGAAACCTTATGGAAACAACAATGAATAAAATTAAAGAGATGATCGATGTTAATACAATAGTCGGGGAACCGATAGTTTCTCCCGACGGTACATTGATTATCCCCGTTTCTAAGGTGAGCTACGGCTTTGCTTCGGGAGGCTCTGATCTGCCTACAAAAAAAGAAAACAAGGATTGTTTCGGAGGCGGCAGCGGTGCAGGCGTTACCATACAGCCTGTTGCGTTTCTGACTGTTTATAAGGGAGATGTAAAGCTGATACCTGTTGACAAATTTGAGGGTACGCCCGACAGACTTGTGGGTATGATTCCCGATGTTATTGACAAGATAAAGGATATATTTAAAAAGGACAGCAAGAAAACCTCCGCTAAAAACGATGATTTTTCAGAGATAACAATGGATGATACAGACATCTGATTAAGCGTTTGTATGTAATACGGAAGCCTCCTTTTGCATAGAAATATGCAGGAGGTGTACATATGAAAAAGATTGTCTGCGTTGTCCTGTCGGTGTTTGCCGTGCTTTTGTTTCCGCTTTCAGTGACTGCAAAGGCTGATTCGGATTTGAGCGTGTCGGCGGAGGCGTATGTGCTGTACTGTGCCGATAACGGAAAGATAATCAGCTCAAAAAACGAAAACAAGAAGATGAAGCCCGCAAGCACGACAAAAATTATGACATCTCTGCTCGCACTTGAGGAGGCGTCATCTCTTAACAAAAAAGTAGAATTTACACAAGATATGATCGCCGAGGGCAGCTCTATGTACCTCAAGATAGGGGATGTAGTAACACTCAAAGACCTTGCCGCAGGTATGATGATGGCATCGGGAAACGACGCGGCAAATGCTGCGGCACTCTCGATTTCAGGCAGCTTTGAAAAATTTGCCGAAAAAATGAATCAAAGGGCAGAGCAAATCGGAATGAAGAATACTCACTTTGTCACCCCCAGCGGTCTTGATGACGATAATCACTATTCTACCGCTCTTGATATGGCAGTGCTTATGGCATATGCGCTTGAAAATGAGGAGTTTGCAAAACTTACTTCGCAGAAAAGTGCGACAGTGGAGTTTATAGAGCCTCAGTCAAAGGTGACAACATACTCTAACCATAACCGTCTTTTGTCGCTCTATGAGTATTGTATAGGAGGAAAAACAGGCTATACAATGTCTGCCGGCAGATGTCTTGTTTCGGCCGCAAAGAAAGACGGACTCACGCTTGTCTGCGTAACATTCAATGACCGAAACGACTGGAATGATCACATCGCTTTGTTCGATTACGGATTTGAAAAATATTCGTGCTACAGCAGCGATGATACGGATTTTTTTGCCGATATTCCGTGCGTCGGCGGTGAAAAGGATATTGTGACCGTAACGGGTGAAAAGCCCGTTTCGGTAGTGCTTGAGGCTTCGCAGGCGGGCAAGGTTGAAAGACGGGTTTATATAGACAGCTTTCTGTATGCACCTGTAAGCCGCGGTGGAGAAGTAGGTAAAATTGAATATACGGTTGACGGCAAAGTAATTGCGGAAAATAAGATTGTTGCGGTTGACAGCGTTAATGCGATAAAAGAAAATAAGAATATTTTTACTATTATAAAGGAATTGTTTACATATGGGTAAAGACGAACAAATAAGACTGCAAAAATTTATATCCCGGTGCGGGGTTGCTTCAAGGAGAAAGGCAGAAGAGCTGATTTTAGGCGGTCATGTAAAGGTCAACGGAAAAACCGCTGTGTTAGGTGATAAGGTTACATCATCAGACAAAGTTTTTGTCAATGGCAAAAGACTTGTAAAACCCAAGTCAAACAACCGTTATATTATGCTTAATAAGCCCAGAGGCTATATTACCACAATGAGCGATGAGCGTGGCAGAAAATGCGTAGCAGAGCTTGTCAAAGATGTGGGCGTGCGAGTTTATCCTGTGGGAAGGCTTGATAAAGATTCGGAGGGTATGCTTGTACTCACAAATGACGGTGAATTTGCCAATAAGATTATGCACCCTAAAAACGGTATATATAAAATATACCGTGTAACCGTTCGCCCTTCTATTGACGAAGAACAGCTTATAAAACTTGAAACAGGAGTTGAGCTTGACGGCAAAAAAACTGCACCTGCACGGGTTCATGTTCTGCACAAGGAACCGGGCAGGGTAGTGCTTGAAATGATGCTGCATGAGGGTAAAAACAGAGAAATACGCAGAATGTGCGATGCTGTAGGACTTGAGGTAGCAAGGCTTAAAAGAATACAAATCGGCTGTGTTAAAATGGGTATGCTCAAACAGGGGGCTTGGCGAGACCTTACTGAGGTTGAGCTGAAAAAACTGCTTTCAAATCCTATTGTCAACGGAAAACCAATTTAATTTACAATAAATATTATGATTTTTACTAATTACTATATAAAGTGTTAAAATTTGAAAAAACGCAATCTTTTTCTTGTGCTTTTTAAAAAGATAGGATATAATGTAATGTGAATAAATAGTATGCGGTAAGTTCCGCATATTCAATACATAGTATTGGAGGATGTTATAATGAGTATAGAAAAAATCAATCAGGCAAAGGCTGAAATTGCGTCAACTTCCGCTTACAAGACAATTACGGAGTTTTTTGATGCTGACAGCTTTTGCGAAATTGATGCTTTTGCAAAATCGGGAGAAGGCTATGCCGAGGTAGTTGCAGGCTTCGGAACGGTTGAGGGTATGCCCGTTTATGCGTTTGCACAAAACAGCGATATTTGCGGCGGTGCAATGAGTAAGGCACAGGCTGCTAAGCTTAAAAAACTTTACGACCTTGCCCTTAAAACAGGAGCTCCAGTTGTGGGATTCTACGACAGCGTGGGAGGCAGACTCTCGCAGGGCACAGAGCTTTTGGCAGGCTGCGGTCAGGTTCTTAATTGTGCGGCTTCTCTATCAGGCGTTGTTCCTCAGATTTCGGTCGTTTTAGGTACATGCCTCGGAACATCAGCACTTAATGCAGTTAGTGCGGATGTCGTAATTATGAGCGAAAAGGCACAGCTTTCACTCTCCGTAACAGGTGAGAATTCAAGTGCTCAGTATAATGCCGAAAACGGTGTTGCGGCTTTGGTTGCCAAGGACACTCAGGAAGCTGTTTCAATGGCAAAGGAACTTATGCTTTATCTTCCCTCCAATAACCTCAATATGGCACCTCAGTCATTTGAGGAGGCTCCCGTTGAATGTGAAAGCGGCTGCATTGTAAGCAAAACAGTTGACGGAAACAGTGCGGTTAAGCTTTATAATGAATACGGCAAGGGTGCAAATGTTCGTCTTGCACGCATCGGCGGACAGGTAGTAGGCGTTGTATCTACAAAGGGCGGTATGCTCGACTGCAAGGCTACGACAAAGATTGCAAAATTTGTTCGTTTTTGCGATGCTTTCTCATTGCCTGTTGTATCGTTTGTAAACTGCACGGGCTTTGAGTCAATTAAATCGGCTGCCAAGGCAGCTTCGGCTTACGCAGAGGCTACAACGGTGAAGATTTCTGTTGTAACCGGCAAGGCAATCGGTTCAGCTTACATTGCACTTGCGGGAACAGGTGCAAACGCAGATGTTGTTTATGCACTTCCCGACGCAGTGATTTCTCCTGTTAATGTTGAGGCCGCTGCATTTATCATGGCTCCCGAAGCAATGAAAGTTCCTGTTGATCAGCAAAGTGCTGTGGCTGAGAAGTTTGCACAGGAAAATCTTTCAGCCTTTAATGCCGCTCAGAACAGCTATGTTGACGCAATAGTTGAAGAAACACATCTTCGTCAGACTCTTATTTCTGCTCTTGATATGCTTTCGGGCAAGCGTGTTCCTACACTTTCAAAGAAGCATTCAACAATCTGATTATGAACATAGTTTTCAATATCTAAGTAAAGCAATAGTTACTATATGTTATCATATAAATATTAACTTGTTAAAATAAAGGGGAAATTATAATGAAGAATTTAAGAATTACCGTAAACGGAACAGCATACGATGTTCAGGTTGAAGAGCTTGGCTCTTCTTCAGCTCCTGCTGCAGCTCCCGCTGCACCCGCAGCACCTGCTCCCGCTGCAAAGCCTGCGGCTCCTGCCGGTGCAGCAGGTTCAGTAATTATAAAGGCTCCCATGCCGGGAACTATTGTTAATGTGGTTGTTTCTGCAGGACAGGCTGTTAAGGCCGGAGATGACCTCGTGTTTATCGAAGCTATGAAGATGGAGACACCTGTTAAAGCTCCTCAGGACGGTACCGTTGCAACTGTTGATGTTGCAAAGGGCGAATCTGTAGATTCCGGTAAGGTTCTTGTAACTCTTAACTAATTATAACTGACGAAAGGGATGTCCAAAATGGCAAAGAAAATCAAAATTACCGAAACTGCCCTGCGTGACGCTCATCAGTCACTTATTGCTACAAGAATGACAACAGAAGAAATGCTTCCGATTCTTGACAAGCTCGACAAAATCGGTTATTA
>CALYBM010000078.1 GCA_944412525.1 uncultured Ruminococcus sp.
GAGCTTGTTGCCGCAAACCTTGCGGTCAGGAGGAAAAACGGAAACGGAATATATGACCGATTTACAGACAGAGTAATGTTTCCCATTATTGACCTCAGGGGCAATGTAATTGCTTTCGGCGGAAGAATAATGACAAACGAAAAGCCCAAATATCTTAACACCTCAGATACACCTGTTTTTAAAAAAAGCGCAAATTTATTTTCACTTAATATCGCAAAAAATTCGGGTAAAAGAACGCTTCTTTTGTGTGAGGGATATATGGATGTAATCGCCGTATGCCAGGCAGGTTTTACAAATGCGGTGGCAACGCTCGGAACGGCACTGACGCCCGAACAGGCAATGCTTATAAAAAGATATGCCGATGAGGTGATAATCTGCTACGACGCCGATGAGGCAGGGCAAAAAGCAACCGCAAGGGCGATACCGATTCTTCGCAACGCGGGCCTTTTGATAAGGGTGCTTACAATTCCAAGCGGCAAGGACCCCGACGAGTTTATCCGTTCGCACGGAGACGACGGTCCTGCGGCGTTTAAAGCGGTAATTGAAAAAAGCGGCAACGATATTGAATATCGCCTGCAAAAGCTAAGAGGTTTGAACAATATTGAAACAACTGACGGAAAGCTTGCGTACCTTGAGCAGGCTGCAAAGATTGTTGCAGGCATTTCAAGTCCGATAGAGCGTGATTTGTATTCTTCAAAGATTTGCTCGGAACTCGGAATTGACAAAAACGCCTTTAAACAGCAAATTGCAAGGATTAACAAAAAGCAGTACCGTGAAAGCTCAAAAAAAGAAGCCCGAAAAATTCAAACGGATTTGAGCGGCAGAAACGATAAAATTAACACAGAACATTACCAAAAGCCGCGAAGCTCCAAGGCCGAAGAGGAACTTGTGGTGTACCTTATAAACAATCCCGATTCAGCCGAGGAGATTTCTTCGCATATCTCGCCCGAACAGTTTCAAAATTCACTTATCAGGCGTTATTACGAGTATTTTCTCGGCAGAATACAAAACGGATATGATCCGCTGACTAATGTTTCTGCGGATTTCAGCCAAAGCGAGGTTTCAAAGCTGTATCAGCTCTTGTCGCAGACGGTGAGAGCAGCGTCAACCCATTCGGCGATGATGGAGTACATTAAGGTGATAAAAGAGGAAAGTCAAAAACTTACACACAAGGATGTTGAAGCGATGTCGCCTCAGCAGCTCAGCGACTACCTTGATAAGATAAGGAAAAACAAGCAGTAGCAAGGAAAGGAAAGTGAATTATGCCTGCACAGGATAAAAAAACAATTGTTAAAGAGCTTATTGATCTCGGAAAGCAGAAGGGACAGCTTACAAATCAGGATATTCTTGATGCTATAGGCGAGATTGATTTTGAGCCCGAACAGCTTGAGAAGCTCTATGACAACATTGAATCTCAGGGAATAGAAATCGTTGAGGATATAGGGGACATCAAAATTGACGATATCGACCTGTCTTTTAACGAAAACAAGGACGAGGAAACAAGCGTTGCGGCACCGGAACAGGGAATTGCTATAGACGATCCCGTAAAGGTTTATCTTAAAGAAATCGGCCGTGTTCCGCTCCTTACCTCCGAGGAGGAAATTGAGCTTGCAATAAGAATTTCCGACGGTGATGTTGCTGCAAAGCAACGCTTGTCGGAAGCAAACCTTCGCCTTGTAGTAAGCATCGCAAAGCGTTATCTCGGAAGAGGAATGCAGTTTCTCGATTTGATTCAGGAGGGCAATCTCGGCCTTATCAAGGCTGTTGAAAAATTTGACTATACAAAAGGCTTTAAGTTTTCAACCTACGCAACCTGGTGGATTAGACAAGCTATTACCCGTGCTATTGCCGACCAGGCTCGTACAATCAGAATTCCCGTTCATATGGTGGAAACAATCAATAAGGTAAAAAAGGTTCAGAGTCAGCTGCTTCACCAAAACGGACATGAGCCGTCGGCAGATGAAATTGCGGCTGAAATTGATATGCCTGTTGATAAAGTGCGTGAAATTATGCGCGTAGCACAGGAGCCTGTATCTCTTGAAACACCTATAGGCGAGGAAGAGGACAGTCATCTCGGTGACTTTATCCCCGATAACGAAGCCCCCGCACCCGCAGACGCCGCATCCCACACGATGCTGCGTGAACAGCTTTCGGATGTGCTTTCAACACTTACTCCCCGTGAAGAAAAGGTTTTAAGACTGCGTTTCGGGCTTGAGGACGGCAGAAGCCGCACACTTGAAGAGGTAGGCAAGGAGTTTAATGTTACAAGAGAGCGTATTCGCCAGATTGAGGCAAAGGCACTGCGTAAGCTCCGCCATCCCTCCCGAAGCAGAAAACTCAAGGATTATCTTGATTACTGATAAATTAATTCTTTTGTCGAATTATGATTGATTTTGAAAAATGTGCAGAGATGCTCGACGAAATTGCCGATTCAATGCCTTATGAGCTGTACCGCGATTTAAACGGAGGAATTTCACTTCTTCCTCAGATTAAGGTGCATCCAAAGGCATTGCATAATGACTTGTTCATTCTCGGAGAATACATACGCAATTCTTTGGGTAACGCCATTGTGTTCTATTACGGCTCAATAAACCGTGTTTACGGTAATTTAAGCGATGAGGAGCTTTACAAACAGCTTGTCCGTATTATGCACCACGAGGTGCGGCATCACAATGAGTACCTTGCGGGTTGTGATGATTTAGGCGAGCTTGACAGAATTGAAATAGAAGAGTATCTCAGAAGAAACAAAAAATAATTCAGAAAAAGGGCAGCTCAAAGATTAATCGAGCTGCCCTTTAAATATAAAGTGACCTTGACTGATAAATTATATTTTATCTGATTTTTATAAGCTGACCCGGATATATTACATTCGGGTTTGAAAGTCTGTTTATTTCAAGCAGTCTCGGAACAGTAGTGTTGTATTTCTGTGCTATTGTCCACAGAGAGTCGCCGGGACGGGTAACATAGTAGTCAAGCTGTGCAGATCCTGCCGGTATTTGAAGCGTTTGACCGACATAAATCAGAGACGGATTTTGAATGTTGTTATATTTGAGTATATCCTCAACACTTGTTTGAAAAAACTGTGCTATGCCAAACAGCGTGTTACCCGAGCGAACAGTGTATGGTACAAGTTCCATTATTATCCTCCTTTTTTTCTTTGTAACAATATATGCTTTCAGATAAAATATTGACACTGATATTATTTACAAAGTGAATATCTCTGCTGTTTTTTGCCAAAATAACAACGGAGGTAATATTATGAATATAGTTATCGAAAAAGTAATCGGCAGAGAAATTATCGACTCAAGAGGAAATCCTACCGTTGAAGCATATGTTGTGCTAAGTGACGGAACATTTGCAAAGGCGTCCGTTCCGTCCGGCGCGTCAACAGGTGCGTTTGAGGCGCTTGAGCTCCGCGACGGTGACAAAAACCGCTATATGGGCAAGGGTGTTTTAAAGGCGGTTGACAATATAAACAGCATAATTGCACCGTCACTGTGCGGAGATTCTCCGTTTGACCAGTGTGCGCTTGATTATAAGATGATTGAGCTTGACTCCACGCAAAACAAAGAAAAGCTCGGCGCAAACGCGATTTTGGCTGTATCGCTTGCCTGTGCAAAGGCTGCGGCAAATCACTTGAAACTGCCGCTTTTCCGCTACATCGGCGGAGCTTATTCGGTCAGAATGCCTGTTCCTATGATGAACATTTTAAACGGCGGTGCACACGCGGCAAACAACATTGATATTCAGGAGTTTATGATAATGCCTGTCGGAGCCTGCTGTTTTTCGGAGGGTTTAAGACAGTGCTGCGAAATATATCACACATTGGGCAATATTCTGAAAAAGAATAATCTAAGTACCGCTGTGGGAGATGAGGGCGGCTATGCACCGAGCCTTGAAAGTGATGAACAGGCAATAGAGCTTATTTTAAAAGCCGTTGAGGCTGCGGGATATTCATCTGACAATATAAAAATTGCGCTCGATGCTGCCGCGTCCGAATGGTATAAGGACGGCGTTTACAAACTACCGAAGCGTAAAACCGAGCTTTCAAGCAAAGAACTTGTACAGTATTTTGAAAATCTTGCAAGCACCTATCCCGTAATATCCATTGAAGATCCTTTGTCCGAGTACGATTGGGACGGCTGGACCGAGATTACAAGAAGGGCAGGCAATAAGCTTCAGCTTGTCGGCGATGACTTGTTTGTTACAAACACGAAACGCCTCAAGCACGGAATCGAGTGCAAAGCGGCAAATTCTATCTTAATAAAGATAAATCAAATCGGAACACTTACGGAAACCTTAGAGGCGATAGACACAGCACAAAAGGCGGGGTATAATACGATAATTTCCCACCGAAGCGGAGAAACCGAGGACACATCAATAGCTGACATTGCTGTTGCCGTAAACGCAGGTCAGATAAAAACGGGTGCACCCTGCCGAACAGACCGAGTAAGCAAATATAACAGATTGCTTAGAATTGAGGGCGCGTTGATAAATTCATCAAAATACGGATTGAGTGTATAATATTATTACCTGACTAATCTTAAAAATTTTTGGCATATTTTTCGCCGTGCTTTATAAGCTTTCCTCGAAAGGGTCAGTCTTTTGGCAAAATCTCAATTACCCGATGAAAAATCTGCTCCGAAATTTTATGTAGTTTTTAATTAGGTGTTATTATAAAATAACGGCTGCCGCAAAATCAAACGCGGCAGCCGTTAATATTTTTCTGAAATTATACATTAAATCTGAACAGCACAACATCGCCGTCCTTCATTACATACTCCTTGCCCTCGCTGCGGACAAGACCTTTTTCCTTTGCAGCCGTCATGCTTCCGCACGCGATTAAGTCATCGTACGCAATGACTTCTGCCCTGATAAAGCCCCTTTCAAAGTCGGAGTGAATTTTTCCTGCCGCCTGGGGTGCTTTGGTGCCTTTTTTTATTGTCCAAGCTCTTACTTCCTGTTTGCCCGCGGTCAAATAAGATATAAGGCCGAGCAATGCGTAACATTCCTTGATAAGTCTGTCAAGTCCGCTTTCTTCAAGACCCATATCGGCAAGGAACATTTCCTTTTCTTCCTTGTCCATTTCTACAATTTCTTCTTCAATCTGAGCACAAATCGGAAGCACTCCCGCATGTTCCTCGGCGGCAATTTGCTGAACAGCCTTGTAGCCTTGGTTGTTTTCAATTCCGTTTGCAAAGTCTGTATCGCTCATATTTGCCGCATAAATTACAGGCTTGTTTGTAAGCAGAGCAACATCGGAAAGCAAAGCCTTTTCGTCGTCGTCACATTCAACGCTTCTTGCGGGCTTGCCCTGTTCAAGAGCAGCCAAAACTCTCTCAAAAAAGTCCAAGTCCTTTTGATATTTTTTATCTCCCTTGAGCATTTTTTTGGTTTTATCGATTCGGCGTTCCATCATCTCAACATCCGATAAGATAAGCTCAAGATTTATGGTTTCAATATCTCTTTTGGGGTCGATACTTCCCTCAACATGAATAATATCGTCGTTTTCAAAGCAGCGTACAACATGGACTATCGCGTCACATTCACGGATGTTTGAAAGGAATTTATTACCGAGTCCTTCGCCCTTTGACGCTCCCTTTACAAGACCCGCAATATCAACAAACTCGATAGACGCAGGGGTATATTTGTCGGGGTTATACATTTCTGCAAGCTTATCAAGACGCTTGTCGGGAACTGCAACAACGCCAATATTCGGCTCGATGGTGCAAAACGGATAATTGGCACTCTGTGCGCCGGCGTTTGTTATGGCGTTAAACAATGTACTTTTTCCTACATTCGGTAAACCTACTATACCTAATTTCATCAAAAACTCTCCTAAAATAATTTTTTCAATAGCTTGCTTAATTTAAAATTATATTGTATTATGTTAGCATAGTTACAAAGGTAATTATATCACAATTTATTTCTTTAAACAACAGGAAAGGTGATAATTATGGCAGAAAAAACATTTTCATCGACAATTACCGTAACAGATGCAAACCTTGCCTGTACAATGGGCAGCGGAAGTCTTAAAGTGCTTGCAACTCCGGCAGTTGTTGCACTTATGGAAAATGCAGCAGCTCAGCTTGCACAAAGTGAGCTTAAAAGCAGTGAGCTTACAACCGTTGGAACGATGATTTCCATTGAACATATAAGTCCCACCCCGTTAGGTGCCGAGGTTACGGCAAAAGCGACTTTAAAAAGCAGTGACGGAAGAATGTTTAATTTTGATGTTGAGGCGTATGATAAAAAGGGACTTATCGCAAAAGGCACTCATACCAGAGTCAGCGTAAAGTCGGAAAAATTTCAGTTAAAGGCGGATTGTAAATTCGATGATTAAGTATAACTATGTTTTGTTTGACCTTGACGGCACTTTAAGCGAAAGTGCAGAGGGAATAAGAAAGTCGCTTGAATATGCGATAAAAAAGCTTGGCAAGCCGCTTCCCGATCTTGATGATTATACCCTGTATATCGGCCCGCCTCTCATTGATACTTTCAGAAATGTCTGCGGATTTTCGGAAGAGGATTCTCAAAACGGCGTAGAGCTGTACAGGGGCTTTTATGAAGAAAAAGGAAAATATAAAAATAAGCTTTACGGCGGGATAAAGGAAGTCCTTGAAAAACTAAAGGCAGAGGGAGCAAAGGTTGCTGTCTGCTCATCAAAATACGAGAAATTTGCGGAAGAAATCGTCGAGCTTCTCGGTGTATCGAGCCTGTTTGACGCCGTGTGCGGTTCAACACTTGACGGCAGCCGAAAAGACAAAAAAGATTTAATACCTTATGCGGTCAAGGCTCTCGGCGGAAATCCCCAAACGGACAGAGAGCGTGTTGTTATGCTCGGCGATACCCACTTTGACGCAAAGGGAGCAAAGCAGTGCGGGGTGGATTTTATAGCGGTTGAGTACGGATACGGAAGCATAGACGCTATGAAAAATGAAGGGGCAAAGATATTTGCCAAAACTCCTTCTGACCTTTTGTCCCTGTTGTTCATCTGATACTATCATTAAAACAAGTCCTGCGGCATACCTATATTATATATAAAATATAGGATTTCGGAGGTCTTGTTGTGTTTGTGTTAAATTTTAAGGTTGCCCCGTCAAAAAAGCTGGCTGTGTTCTTTTCTGCCGCGTCATTATTAACCGCAATAGTGTGTATAATATGTATGATGTCGGTGCAAAACAGCTTTCCCGATACGGCAACCTGCGACGAGATAGGAAGTTACTCACTGACCTTTCAAAAAGAAGATGACGGAGTTAGGTTTCTTGAGCAGTTTGGATTGAGCGTTGATGAAGTTATTGACAACAGCGAGGTACAAATACCCGCAGAGTTTAACGATACATACAGTGAGTATAACAAGCTTCAAAATGAAATAGGGCTTGACCTTGAAAAATTCAAGGGGAAAACAGCTCAAAAAATCACCTATCGGTTAAAAGACAGCAGTACACAATTTGCCGTATTACTTGTTTATAAAGAAAAAGTAATCGGTGCACATCTTACAAACGGAGAGTACGGCAGTAAAAATCTGCCGCTTATTTAATATGGAAAGACTTGATAAAATACTTGTTTCACAGGGAATTGCGGGCAGAAAAGAAGCCCGTGAGCTTATAAAAAAGGGCGAGGTTCGCGTAAACGGAGAAATAATAAAAAAACCTGAATACAAGGTACAGCCGGAGGACTGTTCGATCACGGTAAAAGGGCAAAATTTAAGCTACAGCAAAAATATATACATAATGCTTAATAAGCCGGCGGGAGTAGTATCTGCAACAAAGGATAATGTTGACAGGACCGTAATAGATATTTTGCCCGAAGAATACAAAAGAAAAGGGCTTTTTCCCGCAGGAAGGTTGGACAAGGATACCGAGGGATTGCTGATAATTACGGATGACGGAGATTTTGCTCACAAAATTCTGTCTCCTAAAAAGCATGTCAAAAAAAAGTATATAGCACAGCTTGATAAAGAAATAAACGCCGATGTAATAAACAAGTTTGAAAATGGCATTATTTTTGCCGACGGAACAAAATGTATGCCTGCGAAGCTTGAAATCATACCCGATACTCAAAACAAAAAAGGACTTGTTACTATTTGTGAGGGGAAATTTCATCAAGTTAAAAAAATGTTTATATCTTGTGGATTAAATGTTGTGCATCTTAAACGAATATCAATCGGAAATTTGTATTTAGATAGCAAATTGCCCATAGGATGTTGTAAATTGATGTCAAAATTGGATATAGAGTCAATTTTTATCGGCAATATACACTAAAAACCTTGATGATTTTTTATGAAGTGTAATTTTTTAATAAAATATATCAATAATATTTAGTTAAAATCAGTATAGTAAAGTTTGGCTCAAAGTGGTATATTATTACTTGTAATAAAGTTTTGTTACTTTTTGGATTATTGGAGGTTTATTAAATGGCTAATGTATCTTTAAAACATGTTTACAAGGTCTATGACGGCGGCGTAACTGCCGTAACTGATTTTAACCTTGAGATTGCAGACAAGGAGTTTATCATTCTCGTAGGTCCTTCGGGCTGCGGTAAATCTACAACACTCAGAATGATTGCAGGTCTTGAGGATATTTCAAAGGGAGAACTTTATATCGGCGATATGCTTGCTAACGATGTAGCACCAAAGGACAGAGATATCGCGATGGTTTTCCAGAACTATGCTCTTTATCCTCATATGACTGTTTACGATAATATGGCTTTCGGTCTTAAACTCAGAAAGACTCCTAAGGAAGAAATCAAACGCAGAGTTGAAGAGGCTGCCCGTATCCTTGGTATTGAGCAGTATCTCGACAGAAAGCCGAAGGCTCTTTCGGGCGGACAAAGACAGCGTGTTGCACTCGGCCGTGCTATCGTTCGTAATCCTAAGGTATTCCTTCTTGACGAGCCGCTCTCAAACCTTGACGCAAAGCTCCGTGCACAGATGCGTACAGAGATTTCAAAGCTTTATCAGCGTCTCGGCACAACATTCATCTATGTAACCCACGACCAGACAGAGGCTATGACAATGGGTACAAGAATCGTTGTTATGAAGGACGGCTTCATTCAGCAGGTTGATACGCCACAACACCTCTATGACATGCCTTGCAATGAGTTCGTTGCTGGATTTATCGGTTCACCTCAAATGAACTTCATCGACGCAACTGTTGTTAAGAAGGGTTCCGACTTGGCTCTCAAGTTCGACAAATACGAAATCGTTCTTCCTGCTTCTAAGAATAAGAACGGCTGCCTCGAGAAATACGTTGGCAAGGAAGTTAGATTCGGTATCCGTCCAGAGCACATCTATGATGATCCTGAGTTCCTCCAGAAGGCAGGTCAGGGTGCTTGCATTACAGCTACTGTTGACGTTACAGAGCTTATGGGTGCTGAGATTTA
>CALYBM010000079.1 GCA_944412525.1 uncultured Ruminococcus sp.
CCTCTACGCTGTGGCGGGCGCTTTTAAATGTGACAACTCCCCCCAAGCTCATATACATTCCCAGTTTTACCGCCTCACGCATGAGCTCAACACTTCCCGAAAAACAATGCACCAGCGCATTAGGGCGGTATTTTTTTAGAAATTCAAGCGTATCGCCGTGAGCCTCTCGATCGTGGACAACAAGCGGCATTTTAAGCTCAAGAGAAAGCTTAATCTGCTCTTCAAACGCCTTTTTCTGCTTTTCACGGGGAATATCCCAGTGATAATCAAGTCCCGTTTCACCTATCGCAACGACCTTTTTGTGCTTTGTAAGCTTTGCAAGACCGTCGAGGTAATCGTTTGGTATTCCATCCAGATTTTCGGGATGAAAGCCTACCGCCGCATACATAAATTCGTATTTTTCCGAAAGAGCAATGCTTTTTTCTGCGGTTTCAAAGTCCACGGAATTGTTTACTATACCGCACACACCCTTTGCATTTATCTTTTCAAGCAAGGCAAATCGGTCATCATCAAACCATTTGTCGTCATAGTGGGCATGTGCGTCAAAAATATTGCCGTATTCCATAAAATCACTCCGTATCGTTCTGAATTTCAACCCCGAAATTTTCAAAAAGCGGTATCAGCTTATTCTCTATGTCTTCAAAGTCAACATAGCTGTCCAAATCAATGCTCTCTCCGTTTGTCATTCTGATTTCATAGGTATTAGATCCGTCATCGGAGGTTGTTTTTACACATGCCGCTTCGCTGTAGCTGTAAAAACTTCCCTTTATATCAAAATAATGTCTATTGACATTTATTCCCGTTTCATATAATGAAACGCCCTTGTTTGCACTCAAAAATACAAACAGCAATGCCAAAATATAAAATAGATAAAGTATTATTCTCGTGCGTTTTTTGGATTTTTCCGACTCAAATACGGCGTCATAGTTCTTCATTTTTTCAAATCTTCTTTTAAAAAGCCGCCTGTATATGCGTTCCTTCAAAAAGTAAGCAGCTGAAAAACTGCAAAATAACGCCGGAATTATACAGCAAACGGCGTTGTACCATTCAAGGGCACTCGAGTAAATTGCAGAGCCGTACATGATTGATGAAACCGCATAATACATACCCATGCAAAGAATCAAAAAAGGAATGAGCAGCAAACCGCACGACGCAAAATACGGCACAAAGCCGCTTGTTCCGCTGTATTCACGAAGTCCGTCCCTGAGGCATTCGTATTCCTCGCTTAAAACGGCTTTGGGGTCTTCGGTGTGTCTGAGATAATCAATGATTTTTTCCTCATAAATCAGCCGATTTTTCTTTTTCTCATACCTTTTCAACGCCTTTTTGCGATCTCCCGACAGAAAGTCACGGTATTCGTAAGACGAAAACGCACACTGCTCAAAACCGAAATATACGCTGTACACATACTCGCAAACTTCGTCAAGGTCAATCCCGTCTCCGACCTGAGACTCCTCGTAAATATATTTGACAAAATCAATACCGATCATATTTTTTATGTTTGTTTTGAGTATCTCCGTAATCTTTTTTTCAGACTCATCGGACTCTGCAAGGCTTTTAATCTTGGGCAAAACCGCATTAAAATCACCCGACAGCTTATCAAAGCAGAGAGCCATTCGCTCACGGCTCTCTATAAAACAGTAAAACCAGCATGAAAAATTATTCTCGTCAATAAGTCCGATCAAATCGTACATCATACATTTCAGGGGCATTTCGCTGCGTTTTGAAAAATCAATAATTATATTAAGTCCGCTTTTTGCAATTTCGCCTCCGCAGTCCAGACAGTATTCAAACTCAACATTAAATCGGTTAAAGCACAGCGTTGCGATTGCCGAATCCTCATCGCGGATGAACCTCGACGAAAACGCGTCTGTAGTATCGGCAAATGTATTAAATTTTTGTTTAAACTCATTTATTATTTCATCAATCATATTTTCAGCAACACTCAGCAATTACTCCTTGAGCTTATTGAGCTTTTCAATGTGCTTTGCACGCTTGTAGCGGTACAAAATATTTTCAGCCCATTCTCGGTCAATCTTAATAAAGCCTTTCAGCTTCTTGTCTTTTACGGCAAATCGGTCGGTTATGTCCTTTGACTTGCTGTAAATCTCAAGCCTTGCCGTCTGAACATACGGCTTTCGCTCTTCACCGGTAAAATATGTAAAGCCCATTGTATTTGTTTCTCTGTCATACATCGACAAATAGCCCTCGACAATCTCGGTATCATCAAGCTTTTTTGACACCGTCTGACTTATCGCAAGCTTTGTCAGCTCAACCGCCATATCGTCAAGCCCCGACTCAAAAATAAAAATCTTTTCTTTAAAAGAGTTAAAATCAGGGGTAATTCTTTTGCTTATGTTACGCAGATTGCTGTATTTTTCCTCAAGCTCTTTGTCGCAAAGCTGGTAACGGTCGATCTTCGGGATAAGATACACCATAAAGCGGTTTTTCATATCGTTGTACAAAATCGGGTAATTAAGCCTTGCCGAATATTTGCACGACGGACAGCTCCACGAAAAAAGCTCCCCGCTTAAAACTTTTGAACGCAGGCTCTTGTCTATTGTATTGTTAACGCTTGTATATATCTCTGCCCTTGCAAGCTCACCGCACATAGGGCATACTATTGCTTTGTTCACAACATTGTATGGCATTTACAACACCTCTTTAAAAACAATTATAACAATTTACAGTTATTTTAACAAGTAAATTTTAAAAAAATGTTGATTTTATAAAAAATATCTGTCATAATAATAGTATTAATATCAAAATCATTTTCGCAGTCTGTGCGTTTATTAAGGAGAATTGATATGACAATTTTTGATACGGTAAAAGGAACTGTCAACACCGCCGTTGATACAATCTCATCGGTTGCTCAGTCACTCGTCGAGAAAAACAGAGCCAACGCAAAGCTTAACAGACTAAGACTTGTTATGAAAAGCGAAAGCGAGCTTATGAACAGGGCGTATATTGCTCTGGGAAAGCAGTATTACGAAAAGAAAAAGAAAAACGAGCCTGTTTCTGTTCAGAACGAAGAAAAGCTCTTTGAGGTTATTGAAAAATCAAAAGCAAAAATAGCCAAAGCAAGAGAGTGCTACAGAAATATAGTTGACAGCCAAAACGATATATATTACGGATCGGTTGATTACAACAACTTTAACACAAATGATGTTGTTGACATCACGGTGGCCTGCTCAAACGAGGAGGAGTACAAAAACTCGCCGTTTGAAAATGCCGAACCCAAACCCAAAACAACCGTCAAGGAACTTGAACAACAGCTTGACGCCGTTGACAAAAAGACAAGCAGCAAGGCAAGCGAGCTTAAAGAGGAGCTTATTTGTGCCGACGAGAACACAAAAGACTCGGAGGACGAAGAATCACCCAGCGGAGAGCTGTTCTAAATTAATTACATTTCGGTTTTATTTTACAAAAATTATTCCTGTCCGAATTAAGATCGGGCAGGAATTTTTTTACTTTATGGGAAATTGCTCGATAAGGTCGGGCAAAGAAGGTTTGATAATATTAACCTGTCTGCCCGAATTGCGTGTCGAGTCACTCGGCTTTTTTACGCTTCAGCGTTTTTAAATATTCTTTTGTTTGGGCGTCAATTCTTCTGCTTTCAACGCACTTTTGAATCGCCCTGTTAAATGTTTCGTCATCAAGAGAGTTATCTTTTAGATACAGCTCTGTCTTTTTCCTGCATTTGGCAAACGCTGTCGCAACAAGCCACGCTCTTGCCATGCTCACATAGTACCCTGTTTTTTCTATGCTGTCGCACCGTTTGAGCACAAGGTCAATATACTCGTCATCAAGGTAATAATCGAGCATAACAACAAGTGCGATCCTGATTTTCCATTCATTATCGCTTTTTACATAATCATCAAGATAATCAAAAAACTCTTTTCTGTATTTTTTAACTTCTTTAAGACCCGTGCAAAAGCTGTCGCATATTGCCCAGTTGTCAACCTCTTCCGAAAACCTGTCAAACAAAGCCTTAAAACCGTCAAGGCTGTCGGTTTTTACAAGCCCCGTCACAATTCCCCGTATCATACGCTCCTCATAAAGACTGCCGTTTGAGCAGTCTAAAAAGCTTTGAGGATTTCCCTTTGCAATTTCTCTGCTTATTTGCCGAAGTACGGGTATTCTTACGCCGAGAACAAGCTCACTTTGTACATTGGGAACAAGAGTGCATTGAAACCTGCGGTATTTTTCATCGCTTTGTTCTTTTAAAAAACCGACAAATTCCGCGTAATCACCGTCAGTCCATCGGCTTAATCTTAAGTTCATAAAATCATTTCCTTTTGCTGTCATAAACCTCGCAGGGGGTGTTAAGGTCAAGGAAGGCAATATCATGGTGCGGCTTTTGCTCCTCTGTCGGCGGAAGCTTCATATAATCACCGAATACCATTGTCAAATACTCCTCCATGCCCGACATACACGGCATTTCAAGTCCCTCAAACTTTACGGTTTCGGTGCCGCTGTATATGTGCTTCGGAAATTCAAGCTTCATCCAGTGCGGGCCTGCGCAAAGTTCCGTTAAACACTTGTTTTCTTCAATTTTGTACTTTGACATCTGCTTTTGAGCAAACCGCCAAATTCTTGCCCTGATTTTTTTACCTCTGAACACGCCCAAAAGTGCCTTGCTTCCGAATCCGATTAATCCGCCGTGGTTTTCGGGAACGATTTGTGCCAAAAACAACGAATACAGCATTGCCCATATGTACTGCATCTTTCGTGCAAAACGACCATCGGGGCATACATCAAGCGGAAAAATATCCATAACAAGACCGTGGGGTATATCGTACTCGGTTTGATTTGCCTTTACCATCGTGTAATTTGTGTCGGTAAGGGTCGTAAAAATATTGCCCGTAAACAGCTCGTCATCTGTTCTGAGCAGCCTGAATCTTGCGTCGGGGAGTTCCTGCTCTTTCCAAAGCTTATGCAGTTTCTCGTAATCGGGGCGAGGCATAATAACATCGATATCATCGTCCCACGGAATGAAGCCACCGTGACGCACAGCCCCTATAAGACAGCCGCCGAAAAGAAAAAATCTGAGGTTGTTTTTTTCGCAGAATTTTTTAAAATAAACAAGCATATCAAGCTGTTTGAGCTGAAGTTCACGCAAAAGCTCTCTGTTTAATTTTACATTTTCAGACATTATATCACCGTGCTTTTGCAGCGAAGCCCTCGGTTCATTCTTCGCTGCCGTGAATTGTATTTTTGGCAATTTTACGCTTAACTTTTTCGATATGTGCCTTTGCAGGGCTGTTTTTTATTTTTTTCCGCCAAAACGGAATCTGAATAAGCCCCACTATTGTGCCTATACCGTACGAAACATGCAAAAGCGGAAAAATTACGGGCAGAAAAACAAACTGCGGCTGCAAATTTTTCATCGTAAAACAGCCCACCGAATTTACAACATCAAACATTCCGTAAACAATTAAAAGCGTATAAAGCAAAATGGGGAAACCGAGTGCGGCGAAAACCGAACACAGAATAATCATCATAACAAACGCAAACGGCGCAAAATGGAAGTAGGAAAGACAGCCCGGACACTCCGAAAGCGTAAGACCAATCCACCTGCCGTTTGAATATTTTTGCCGTATCATTCCCCTAAGATCATTTCTTGAATGCTGATAGGATATTATGTCTGGGCAACAGCAAAGCTTGTACCCTGCCATACGGATTCTGTAGTGGAATTCATTGTCCTCGGTTCTGCCGAGGTTTTCGTTAAATCCGCCCACCTTTTGAATAACCTCTCGCCTGTATGCGGCATGGAAAAGACTGTCGAGGTACTCCTTTTGAGTAGGCGGGCGTCTGTAGGACGCAACCGAGCTTCCGAACAGCGAATCCTCTGCCGCAAGCAAAGTAAGCTTCCACGGGGAAACTCCCGATGTAATGTTCGGTCTGCCGCCGCCGACTACATTTTCGCCCTGTTTGAGGTTATACACATTTCTTGATACAAAATTTCTCGGTATTCTTGCATGAGCGTCAACTCTTATTATAACATCGCCCTTTGCAGTCATCAGTGCCGCGTTCCACGAAAAGGCCTGATTTCTCTTTGCACACTGAACGACCGAAACATTTCTGAATCCGTATCCGATATTTTTAAACCGCTCCATTTTATCCCTTGTATCGTCGGTTGACATACTGTCAACAAACACCACTTCCATAAGATGATGCGGATAATCCTGAAGCTGAATATCTCTGAAAAGCCCATCGACCGCCTCCGATTCATTGTAGGCAATCATACATAAAGACACTATCATAGCACACCTCTGTTTTTTTCAAGCATAAACAGCCACTTTGCCGACACCGCCCCGGACTCTGCTATATACGGCACCGCATAAAACGCGGGCACAACAAACACCCCCGAAAGCACAAGCCAGCCCAAAAAGCTTACGGCAAGCTTTAATGTCTTTGCAAAGTATTTAAAAGAAAATCCTATAAACCCGAACATATATTTTGACGCTTTAAGCCTGTCGTCGTATGAATACGCGATAAGCGGGTAATGAACAAACAGCATATAGACAAGTGCGTTTATTACAACAGACATTATATAAGCACCGAGCAAAACAAATGTTTCGGCGTCAAATCTAAACCCCGTGCTTAAATCAGAATCTGTTAAAAGCGATACAAACCCGTAAACATTAAAAAACGATGATATTATCGAAAAAAGGTAATACAAAACAAAATTTACAAACACCGTTTTAAAATATCTCGACGCTCCTCTGAAAAAGTAAAACAGGTCGTAAATCTCCGCCTTGCCGAAAAGAGAAATGTTGCAAAACATTTTTAAAAGACCGTTTATAAGCGGAGACACAAAAATTATCGCTGCCGAAGCCAAAACCGACGCCGTTAATGTTATCCACTGCTTTGTTTCGACTATTGTGCCTGTTTCGGGATTTATGGCTTTTACATAATACAAAAACGCCGACAAAATCATATTTATTGATAGTATAACCGCAATCACCGCAAGTATTGCAGCAATCACATTGCTCCAGTTGCCTTTTAACAAATCCTTTGTTTGGTTCTTGATAATTTTTTCCGTACTCATTTATGCCGCCGTCTCCTTTTGATGAATCACTTTTAAGCGTTGAACATTCTGTAAAGAGCTTCAAGGCAAATTTGGGCGTGCGTAAAGAATTTTTCTCTGTCAACGCTTTCGTCTGCATTGTGCATATTAACCTCGTCGTCTTTAAAGTTGGGACCGAAAGCAACGCCTCTGCCGTCAAGCTTCCTTGCGTATGTTCCTCCGCCCGTTGCGTAAAGCTCGGGCTTTTCGCCCGTAACCGCCTCGTACGCGTCAGACAAAAGCTCAACAAGCCTTGAATCCTTTTCAACATAAAGCGGCTTTTCGTGGCTTAACACCTCAACACGCAGTCCGCTGTTTTTTGCAACCTTTTTAAATTGCTCTGTAATATCCTTTCCCGAAACCGTAACGGGGTAACGAATATCAAACCGTGCCTTTGCCGTTTCACCCTCAATGTCAACGGTTGAGAGGTTTAGAGTAAGAGGACCCGAAACACTGTCGCTCATTTTAAGACCCATTGAACGGCCGTTTGTTTCCATGTTTACGGCATAGTCTATAAACGAACAAACCGAGCCGATGTCGTCCGTTTCATAAGCGTTTGCAATCAGGTCAACAAGAGCCGCTGCGGCATTGTATCCCTTTTGCGGCTCGCAGGCATGAGCTGCCCTGCCTCTGCTGATTATCATAAGTCCGTCTATTGTATATTTAAACTCAAACTCTCCGTTTGACGCATCGGCAAGCCTCATAAGCGTCTGTTCATCATAGCTTGAGGAATCAAGCATTGCGTATGCCATATCGGGAACGGCATTGAGCGCATTGCCCGAATGAAACTGCGTGAGTGTTTTTGCGTTGTTTACAATGGTGCTGACCTCAATATGCAGTATTCCCTTTTCCGCAAAGCAAATGCCGTAGTCGCTGTCGGGAGTAAAGGCAAGCTCGGGATACGGTTCTTTTTCAAAATAACCGTCCATATCATCCATTCCCGTTTCCTCCGACGCACCGAAAATCGCACGCAGGGTGTTTTTTCCGCTGACGCCGCTTTCCTTTAACGCTCTCAGGCAGTAAAGATTTACAAGAGCCGCACCCTTGTCATCGGCAATTCCTCTGCCGTAAAGCCTGCCGTCTTTTTCGGTGAGCGCAAAAGGCTCGACGCTCCAGCCGTTTCCTGCGGGAACAACATCGAGGTGCGACAGAACGGCACACTGCATACCGGAGCTTCCGAGCTGTACATAGGCACTTTTGTCCGTTACTCTTTCGCCTTTAAGACCGAAATCCTCGGCTCTTTTGAGTATAAATTCAATCGCCTTATTACACTCTCCGTCATTTTGCCCGCTCACCGACTCAAAGCCGAGAAGCGTATTAAGGTCGCTTAAAAGCTCTTCCTTGTATTCAAGAATTTTTTTTGAGAAATCCATAATAAAACCTCCTGTTAAGGGCTTGATTTATGTGCTTTGCTTTGAATTGGTTTTTCTTCTGTAAATTATAACAACCGAAATGTAAATTACAAATCCCGCAAGAGCCGCAAGACTGATTGCCGAACCCGCTTTGAACCCCGGTGTTTCATAGGTAAATTCAATTACACTGTCGCTGTATCCGTCAACCCGAACCGCCATAAATCCGTAATTTACCTTTTCAATCTCAACGCTTTCTCCGTTTACCGTTGCGGAAAAGCCGTCGCTGTACGGAACGCTGAAAAACAAAAGCGTATCGTCTGAACTGTTGCTGTACTCCGCCTTAAACCCGCTGTCTGTATATTCAAAGCTCTTACAGCTTGAAGCTTTCAGGCGTTCGCACTGCTCTTTGTATTCATCTGAACCGTACCTGTACCCGTCAACAACGCTTTCAAATGACTGCGGATCTTCGCCGTACAGCTTTTCATACTCCTGCTCGCTGTAGCCCGTAATGTCCGCATACTTTTTCATCTGCTCTTTTGTAAGCACCATTGAATAGAGTATGGCCTCGGTCTTGTGAACGCTGCTTATGCGGTCAAACTCCTCTTGAGTGACATAATCGCCGTAGGCAAAGCCCATCGGAACATAGCAGTCGTTTTCGTAAATATCAAAACCGTTTGATGTTTTAAGATAGCTCCAAAACGGCATTTTCTCGTTTCCGTCCTCGTCAAGAAACGAATTGTCGCTTCCCGCCTCTCCGTCAGCCTGATAGTCAAACAGATACTTGCAGCTTAAAAGTGCCCTAAGTCCGTATCCCGACACATCGGGGCGGGAGGCAACATCACGGGTAATTCCCATTGCGCCGTAAAACTCCATTATCGACGGAGAAACAGAACTTTGAAAACAATTTATGCTCGGAATCTGCCAAAACATCGCCGTGTTGTCAACACATTCGTAGAAATCGCTTCTTACATACGCAAGGTCGTCAATATCAATTCTGTCCCCCGCGTTTAAAATATCATTTTTTATCGGCTCGGTGGTAGAACTCGATATCGCACCCGTCGCAATTATAAAGCCGGACGAAACAAGAGATACTGCCAAAACACCCGATATCGAAGCGACGGCAAATTTTGCGCTATCGCCCTTGTATTTCTTTAAGATCAGCACAAACGCCATCATACTCATCAGAGCAAGCAACGCGTAAATCCAGAAACGCTCAAAGGTTGCCTGAACGCCGAGTGAAAATTCCTCGGAGCCGTCGTTGTTTTCCGTGATTTTCGGCATAAGACCTATTAACAGAATCACACCTGCGGTAATTGAAGCCGACCACGCAACGGCTCTTTTCCAGTCACACTGTCTATCCTCAACCGCGCGCACAGTTGCAAGCGCAAACATCAAAACAAGCATATAAAACCATCGTGCGTAATATATCGAGCTGTTCATAAGCTGGAACATACTGTTTAGCACGGGAACAGACGCAAAGAGCACAAGAAGCGTAATGAGCTTTTTGAGCCAGTCGCGTTTTTTAAGCTGCATAAAGGCGATTACGCCGGTCATCGAAAACAACGGCAGCCAGCCTGCGACCGACGCCCATTTGCAGTTTGAATCGGGGGTGAAAACAGGAAACGCAGGCATATCGGCAGGAAAGAAAAACGCCGTTATTATAAGCCAATACCGCTGGGGCAAATCGTGAACGAGAGAATCCCAGCCGTTTGGCAGGCTTTCAAGCCGCGGGTTGCCCAAAACCGCGAGCACCGACGGCAAAAGCACAAAGGCGGACGCCGAAAATCCTATTATAACCTCGACCGCGAGGATTAAAAATTCCTTTATTCTGAATCGGCAGGTTTTTGTAAGCATCAGCATAAGGTAATACATTACAACAAACAAAACCTGTCCCACAAAAAAGTAGTAGTTTACAACGCATGCGGCAAATACCGAAGCCGCAAAAACTCCGCGCCTCTTATCGTACAAAAAGCTGTCCAATGCCGCAAGCAGCAGAGGAAATACTATCATAGGCTCGTGAAAGTGAAAAAAGAATACATTGTAAATCGAAAACCCGGAAAAAGCATACAGCAGTCCGCCCAAAACAGCGTACCACCCGCATTTTACATATCTTTTCAGGTAAATGTATGCCGCAAGCGAACAAAAGCCGAACTTTAAAATAAGCAGCGGACCTATAAGGTACGGCACAAATTCATTGGGAAACGGAATCGTAAGCCAGAAAAAAGGACTTCCCAAAAGATAAAAGCTGTAGCTTGACAGAAAGTCACTGCCGAGGTCGGTTATGTGGCTCCAGCCGAGCTGTCCGCTTTTTACAGTTTGATGAGCAAGCTGATAAAACGGTATTTCCTGAACATTGAAATCACCGTAATAGTAAAACACTCCGCCGTTATATACTATAAAAGGGACAAACAGCACAGCCGCCGCAATTATTGCAAGCCCGAACGAAAGCAGGGCATAGTTATGGCGTTTAAGCCTTAATCGGTTAGGTTTATTGGTCATTCTTGTTCTCCGAAAATGAAATTACATCAGATTTTGACTTTTTATTTTAAAATAGTATAATAGCTTTAAACAGTTAATCAGTTTATTATAACATATCTATATAATTTTTGCACTAATTTTTGTAAAAAAACAGGAGAACTATATATGAAGCAGTCACATTTCTACGCTATGCTCTCAAGAATGAAGTATATTAACCGCTGGGGACTTATGAACAACACAAAAAACGAAAATTTGAGTGAGCACAGCCTTGAGGTTGCAATGCTTGCACATTGCCTTGTATTAATCAGCAACAAGCGTTTCGGCTCAAACCTAAATGCCGAGCGGGCGGCACTGCTTGCTCTGTTTCACGACTCTACCGAAATAATCACAGGCGATTTGCCTACTCCCGTAAAATATTTTAACCCCGAAATCAAACAGGCGTACAAAAAAATCGAGGACCAAGCGGCGGACAAGCTGATATCTATGCTTCCCGATGATTTTAAAGAGGATTTTGAGGCAATAATAAAAATAAGCTCAGGCGAGGACGAAAAGCTGAAGAAATTTGTAAAGGCGGCAGACAAATTCTCGGCACTCATAAAATGCATAGATGAAATTCGTATGGGTAACGACGAGTTCGGAAAAGCCAAGGAATCGACCGAAGCGGCAATCCATGCAATGAATATGCCCGAATGCGAAGTGTTTGAGCATGAATTTCTCCCGTCTTTCTACCTTTCTCTCGACGAGCAGGACTAAATTTAACTACAAACAGCAAAATACTGCATAAAATCGCTCTTTTCTGTCGATTATACTTCTTTTTTGGAATTATTTATCGGAATTATATGTTATAATGTTTTAGTATATTTATGTTATTTTATGCACATATGATTTTAACGTAGCAGTGCGGGACTTAGTCCTCACTGATGACGAAACCACCCAAACGGAGGCCCGTATGGCAAATAACAACACCAAAAACAATTTTGTTGATATCAGCTCCAACACGCAAATACGAAAGGTATATAACAAAAAGGGAAGACTTAAACGGATTCTGTGCATTGTTTTCTCTATTATTTTTCTCATAAGCGGCAGCGGTCTGATATATGTTTACAGTGTGCTCAATTCCCTCAACTTCAAAGATATAACAGACAGTTCCGACACCGACGCAACTACTCCCTCAGGCTCTGAAGGGGCGGAAGATGTGTCGGGATTTACTGTAGAAGAGGGAGAACTGCTTCAGGATTCAAAGGTGCTCAATGTTATGCTCTTCGGAGAAGATAATCACGGAGCAGATGAACACGGACGAAGCGACACCATGATTATGCTGTCGATAGATAACCGTCACAAAAAGCTAAAGCTCACTTCGTTTCAGCGTGACACCTATGTTTACATTCCCGAATACGGATACAACAAAATAAATGCTTCCTACACCTACGGCGGAGCAAAGCTGTCTATTCAGACGATTGAGGCAAATTTCGGAATCAAGATTGACCGCTACGCGGTAGTTGACTTTGACAGCTTTATAAAGATAATCGACACGCTCGGCGGCATTGATATGGAGCTTACGCAGGACGAAATCGACTACATCAACTACCAGATGTACAAAAACAATCAGTCAAGCACTCCCACCACGATAACAGACGCCCCCGGCACGGTTCACCTTACGGGACAGCAGGCACTGTGGTATGCACGAAACCGCGGTCTTTCACTCGGTGAGGACGGCAATCAAATCGGAATTGACGGCGATGACTGGGACAGAACATCGAGACAGAGAAAGCTTCTGGAAACCGTTTTTGAAAGCATGAAAGGCGCAGACCTTGCTCAAATCGTTTCGATTGTGAGTTCGATCGGTCCCCTTGTTACCACAAATCTCAAAAAGGACGAAATAACCGCCCTTGTAACCCGTTCTTTGACTTATCTGCAATACGATGTTGAGCAGTATTACATTCCCGAAGAGGGTCTTTGGTACTACGATGACAACACATCGGCAGGTTCGGTTATAAGAATAGCCGATATGGAAGCACAGCGATATGCGTTTGCAGAGTTCATTTACGAAGAGCTTTTCACAAACATTGCGGGAACATCGCCCGAATCCGAGTAAAACGAACGACAGACAAACTTAAAATTCAAAGGTCAGGACCGACAACGCTCGGCACCTGACCTTTTATATTACAGCGGTATCCCGTGTATTCGGAATACCGCTGTTTTGTACGCTTATCAAATTGAAATATCGGGGATAATCTCAAGACTGCGTTTTAAAATGCCCTGCATATAGGCAATCGCCGTTCCGTAGTTTGTAAATTTAACGCCCGAATCCTCGGCAAATTTTCTGCGGTACTGCACCTCACGCTCGTTGAGCATGCAGGCTCCGCAGTGAATTATAAGACTGTAGGGACTTAAATCCTCGGGAAATCCTCTGCCCGACGAGGTTTCAAAAATGAGCTCCTTACCCGTGTAATTTTTAAGCCATCTCGGAAGCTTCACCGTACCTATGTCATCGCACTGTCTGTGATGGGTACAACCCTCTGATATAAGCACTCTGTCGCCGTCGCATAGGTTGTCAATCGCCTTGGCTCCCTCTACCGCCGTCTTTAAAAAACCCTTATACCTTGCCATCAAAATTGAAAATGAGGTAAGGAAAATATCGTTCGGCACGATTTTTGAAACGCTTTCAAACGCCTGACTGTCGGTGATTACCACCCTCGGCTTTTTGCCCAAATTTTCAAGAGTTGATTTAAGCTCGCTGTCCCTTACAACAACAGCCGTTGCTCCCGCCTCAAGCACATCTCTGATTGTCTGCTGCTGAGGCAGAATAAGCCTGCCCTTGGGTGCGGCGGAGTCAATCGGCACAACAAGCACGGCAAAATCGCCCTCGCTTATCAAATCTCCTATAATTTTAAGATGAGAATCATCGGTTTTTGAAAGGTGTGCAATCCTTTCTTTGAGAAGATTTATATTCTCGCCGCTGAGTGCACTTACGGCTATTCCGTCCTCATATTCGGATTTCTTTGACAGGTCGCTTTTGTTGTAAGCCACAATATAGGGGATTTGCTTTTCATCAAAAATTTTGATAAGCTCACGGTCCGCACTCGTTTTGCCGACCGTGCCGTCAACCACGAGTACCGCCACATCAACACGGTTTAAAACCTCTTTGGTGCGTTTGACACGCTCTGTTCCGAGCTCTCCCTCGTCGTCGAATCCGGGAGTATCAATAATCAGCACGGGGCCCATAGGCAAAAGCTCCATCGCCTTTGTAACGGGGTCTGTTGTCGTTCCCTTTACATCGGAAACTACAGAAATTTTCTGGTTTGTCACGGCGTTTACGACGCTTGATTTTCCCGCGTTTCGCCTGCCGAAAAATCCAATGTGTACGCGGTCAGCCGATACGGTATCGTTAAGTCCCATATGTAATCCTCCCTGTATTAGTTTACAAGCATTTAGAATCTGAAATCACGCTTGTTGTTGTTTTCAATGTCATTAATGTGCTCTGAAGCTATTTTTCTCACTTTTTCGTTGGGGATTTTTAAAAGCTCTTTTTCGATGAGCCTGTCGCCGATTTCCTTTGTCTTATCAGACGCATAGTCCATTAGGTACTCTTTGAGCGTCATAAGAGCGTTGGGGTGACAGCAGTTTTGAATCTGACCGTTTTTGCAAAGCGACATAAACCTGTCGCCCGTTCTGCCCTCACGGTAGCAGGCGGTGCAGAACGACGGAATGTATCCAAGCTCCATAAGCCACCTTACCACCTCATCAAGGCTTCTCTGATCTGAAACATCAAACTGCGAGGAATTGTCCTCCTCTTCCTCGGGTTCTACATATCCGCCTACGCTTGTGCGTGAACCTCCGCTGATTTGTGAAATACCGAGCCTGAGCACCTTTTCACGCACGCTCTTGCTCTCTCTGGTTGAGATAATCATTCCCGTGTAGGGAACGGCAATTCTTATTATTGCAACTATTTTTGCAAAAGTTTCATCGTCAATTCCGTTATCAAACGCGTCTGGGTCGATGTCATCGGCGTGTTTTATTCTCGGCACGCTTATCGTGTGGGGACCCACGCCGTGAACCGCCTCAAGATGCTCAGCGTGCATCAAAATGCCCGCAAGCTCATATCGGTACAGCTCAAGACCGAACAGCACGCCCAAACCCACATCGTCAATACCGCCCTGCATAGCCCTGTCCATGGCCTCGGTGTGGTAATCGTAGTTGTGCTTCGGACCTGTGGGGTGGAGTTTTTCGTAGCTTTCTTTATTGTAGGTTTCCTGAAAGAGAATGTATGTACCGATCCCCGCCTCTTTGAGCTTGCGGTAATTTTCAACCGTTGTTGCGGCAATATTTACATTTACCCTTCTGATAGCGCCGTTTTTGTGCTTTATAGAATATATGGTTTTTATGCAATCTAAAATATACTCAATAGGATTGTTCACGGGGTCCTCTCCCGATTCTATGGCAAGACGCTTGTGTCCCATATCCTGTAGGGCGATAACCTCGTTTTTTACCTCCTCCTGCGTAAGCTTTTTGCGGCAGATGTGCTTGTTCTTTGCGTGATACGGGCAGTAAACACAACCGTTTACGCAGTAGTTTGAAAGGTACAGAGGTGCAAACATTACAATTCTGTCGCCGTAAAAATCCTTTTTAATCTGCTGTGCAAGGGCGTAAATTTCATCGAGCTTTTCTTTGTTTTCGCACGCAAGCAGTACGCTTGCCTCGCGGTGATCAAGTCCCTTTCTGAGCTTTGCTTTTTCGATTATTTTGTCGATAAGCTCCGTATTATTCTTGTTTTCATCGGCATATTTAAGCGTTGCTTTGATTTCCTCATCGTTAATAAATTCCTCCGCCTTCAGTGAGGTCTTGTCATACTTTGCCATAGCCATTTCCTTTCTGTCTGTTATTTATGTTATTATAATTTACTTTTCCGAGTAATCTCCTCTGTCGGTTACTATTTTATAGCCGATTGACTGCATTCTGCCCGACAGGCACTTTATGCACTCGGCTGCCTCGTCGCCCGTGCATATTTTGTTGTCATAAAGAGAGTAATCCGCCCTGTGCTCAGTGGGGGAAAGATTGGGCATAACAACATTTGCACCGTGCAAAATGCCCTTTTCCCTGCCTTTTCCGTCAGCTGTTCCGAGTGCAGTGGTTGCAGGAAGCAAAACATTCGGAAGCATAAGCCTTACAAGCGAGAGCAGTGCAAGGGTGAGGCGGACGCTGCCGCTTTTTTCTTTTGCAAACGGTGTATCCCTGTGCGGAATAAAAGGTCCTATGCCGCACATCTGGGGTTTCAGCTCATGTAAAAACAGCAAGTCCTGTGCGAGGTTTTCGTATGTTTGATACGGCGAGCCCACCATAAAGCCCGCACCGGTCTGAAAACCGATTTCCTTTAGATTATAAAGACACTCTTTGCGGTTTTTAAGCGACATATCTCTCGGATGAAGCTTTGAGTAATGCTCATCATCTGCCGTTTCGTGCCGCAAAAGATACCTGTCGGCTCCCGCGTCGAAAAGCCGCATATAGCTCTCTTTTGACCTTTCTCCTACTGAAAGCGTTACGGCACAGTCGGGATAATGCGACTTAATTTCCGAGACAATATCGCACAGCACTTCGTCGCCAAAATACCTGTCCTCTCCGCCCTGCAGCACAAAGGTGCGAAATCCGAGCGAGTAGCCCGACTTGCAGCAGGAGAGTATCTGCTCCTTTGAGAGCCTGTAGCGAACGGCGTTTTTGTTTGAACGGCGAAGTCCGCAGTATAGGCAGTCGTTTTTGCAAAAGCTTGAAAACTCAATAAGCCCTCTGATAAATATTTTGTTTGAAAAATGCGCAAGCGCGGTTTTCTGAGCTTTTTTTCTCAAAAATTCAAGCTCTTCGTCCGTTATAGTTTCAAGCAGATACGCAAGCTCTTCTGAAGATGCTATACGGTTTTTCTCGATTTTTTCAATAATCTCAATTCTGTTCATAGCAATTTTCTCTGTTATTTAAATTTATGTAATTAATTCAAAGCCTAAAGCGTATTAACTGCGTGAATAAGCCGTTTTTACGGTTACTCCCGACAGTCTGCCGAGCTTGCCCGAAACTGAGCTGATAATGTTAAGCTCTGCGTCAATCACAACGCTTATTATGCTGATATTTTTCTTTTTGTAGGGGATTCCCAGCCTGCCGATGATGTAATCAGCGGCGGAGTGCAAAATTTCGTTAATTTGCGAAACGGAATCGGGATTTTCAACAATTATGCTGATTACCGCAACCCGTGTTTCGGTTTGTTTTTCGTCCATAACTTCTCCTGATTTGTGTGTTTTAATTTATAACCTTTAAACGCCTATTGTGATATGCGAAAATCAGGTGATTATTGATTTTTCGCACCTGCAACAAAAGTCGAGTGCCTCGACACGCAGTTCGAGCAGACAGGTTAATATTGTCAAGCCTTCTATGTCCGACCGTTTTTAAGCAATTTACTATAAAACATAAAGTCGAGCGCCTCGACACGCAGTTCGAGCAGACGACTTGATATTATCAAATCTTCTTTGCCCGACCGTTTTCGAGCAATTTCCTGTAAAGCAAAAAAAGCGGCGTCGAAAAGACACCGCCTAAATAATAAATCTATTACGGGACAGGGGTACTCAAAGGGCATACCCGTCCCCGTAAAAAGCGTGCGTTGTCTTATGCGTCAATAAAATTTCAGCGTCAGATATGCAATATTTAATTTTGTTCTCACAGATTTATAGTACCACGGTTTTGCGTTTAAATCAACCCTTGCTAAAAACTTCCGCTGCTGCCGTGCGAAGAACCCCTGTTTGAGCCGCCCGATGAGCCGCCGCTCCTTGTTGATTCATTAACAACGGTAACATTTTTGTAGAGGAAAACATCGTCCTTTTGCGTAAGGTTTGTAACACTGTTTGACTTTAGGTCATATGTTCCCTGTTTGCCGTGATTTTTGTAGCGTAAATAAACAAACACAACAGAGCTTGCCCCTGCAACAAGCGAAATTACGATAAATATTATCCAGTATTCACTCAGCACATAAAGCAGCGGATTTTCGGCTTTCTTTTCGCTTTCGTTTATTTCAATATTAGAAAAGCTATCGCCGTCAGGCTTGCCCTGTTCAAAGTAATCTTCTGTTGTTTCAAGAAACTGTACAGTTGCCGAGTACCAGTCCCGTGAATCAAGATACGGCTTCATATCGCTTTTTATTTCGTCCATTCTTTCATCGCTGAAATAATACATCGCGTCGCCGTAGGTGTTTATTATTCGGTTATCATATCCCGTATCAAAAACCAACATAACGCAGTCGTCCGAAAAGTCCTCGCTGTCGTAATAATCGTTGTAATAATACTCCATATCGTCTGCGTCAACATAGTTGCTGTTTGTATATACAACTATTTCCCAGCCCGTCTTTTCGCCGAGATTTTGCATCATATCTTCAAGCTTCTGCGTCTGCGCAGCGTCAAAAAGCATCGCGTCGTCGGTAAGCGTATAGCTGCCGTAGGCAAAAGCACTCGTAACCGATGAAAACGCGAGAAGAGCCGTGCAAAGCGCTGCCGATATTCTTCCGATAAAATTCATCATAATAGCAGCATACCTCCCAGCACCGCAAGTACAAACACAATAGCCGTTACAGAGGCAAACAGAACAGCGAGCTTTCCCTTTGATGTGGGGAGTTCACCGTAGGTCTTTCCGGTTTGTCCGTTGATAGCAAAAGGATATATCTTACCCTTGTATTTGTATGTTACAATCCACACGGGAAGCAGTGTATAGTTCCACGATTCAAGGTCGATTTTATCGTTGTAAGATTCGACCCTTATTGCACTGAAGCCCGTCATTGTGTCCTCCAAAAGCTGAGTCGCATATTCGTGGATTCGCTCCTGTACGGCAGAATAAACATCGTCCTTTTCGAGGTCACGCTTTTCTGCCTGAAAGCCCGAGAGATACGACATCGAAAAATCGTGAGCCTGTGACAAATCAAAGGGATGAACCCCCTGAAGCATCTCTCTGTCCTGACTTTTTAATGCGCGCTCAAAAACATTTTTTATTATAAGGTTACCGCTTCTGAAAAGACGGTATGTGCTTGTTTCGGTGTAGCGTTTGCTGCCCACTCTGTAGGTTCTGACCTTATTTCCGAGCGCGGTTACATCCGCCTGTCTTTGAGTGTCTATGTACCAGTAAGGAAAGTAGATTCCCGTAAGCTTTTCAAATTGCTTTTTGCTTGCAAAGCCCTTTGCCAAAAACCACTTTTTCCTGCACATTTCAATAAACTTTTCAACAGCTTTTTCCTTTGAAACCGCAAAAGGCACTACCCTGTCAGGCTTAAATTTGCCCGACAGTCTGCCGCCCAAAACAACAGGGTTTTGGCAGTAAAAGCAGGTTGTTGCCGCTGTTGATGCGGTTGTTACAACCTCCGCTCCGCAGCTTGGGCATGTGTAAACCACTGCGTCTTCAACATCGTCCCCGTCGTTTTGAACCGAATTTTCGGCATAGGCTTCGTTTTCTTCCTTTTCGGCTTTGCTCTGCCTTGCCTCCTGCTCGGCATACATTTGCTGAATTATTCGGTCTTCAAAATCCGACATACAGTATTCGCAGCTGAACATCTGCTTGTCGGGGTTAAATTTAAGCGGTCCGCCGCAATTAGGGCATTTATAGTTAACCGTAGCCATTACACACCTCAAATCACAATATTAAACTTCAAAATGTGCATTACACTTTTGTTCCGCATTCGGGACAGAATTTTGCACTTTCGGACAATTCTGTTCCGCAGTTTGTGCAGAAACGCTTTTTGAGAGCCTCGGGCCTTTTGCTTCCGCATTCGGGGCAGAATTTTCCCGTATTTACCGCTCCGCAGCTGCAAGTCCAGCTGTTTGCCTGTGTCGGCTGTTCCGTCTGCTGAGGTGCAGGTACGGGTGTAGGCTGAGCAGTTGCTGCCTGCTGCTGTGGCTGGCGGTACTGCGGATTTTGCTGATAACCGCCGAGAATATTTCCTCCGGCGTTCATGCCGATTCCCACTCCCATAAAGCCTGCCATTGCTCCGTTTGCATTTGAGCCCGCGTCCTTAAGGCCCTCAGCAATATTTCCTGCGACATAACCCTGCTGAACAGCGGCGTCTGACAGCATTGCGCCCTTGTTGCGCATATTTATTAGCGACTGGCTTTCCTCGTCATAGGAAACCTTTATGCCGACCGACACAACCTCCATGCCTCGAAGCTGATTCCACTCCTCGTCAAGTGTGTCTGCCATATACTTGCCGAGCTCACGGCTCTTTGAGGTAATAAAGCTTATACGGTTGCCGTCTGCCGAATACTGGTTAATTGCTGACGCCAATGCCTCGATAAACTCGTCGCAATACTGCTGATTAAGCTCCTGAAAATCAACGGCTCTGTCCTCCATGATTGCGGCTCTCGGTATAACCTCCTGATAAAACTTGAACGGCTCTGTGATTTTTACAGAGTATGTTCCGTGAGCGCGGATAAACAACTCCGCATTGTAAAAATTGTCAAAATAGTTGATTGCGTTGGGGGTGCCGAACTTGATGTTCTTCATCTCCTGCAAATTAATGTAGAATACCTTTTGTCTTTGAGAAGGGATACCGCCGTATTTTACACGGTTGAATGTATCCTTTATTGAGTCGCCGAACTGACCCGCAAAAAGTGACGGGGACGAGCTGTTGTCAACCTGAAAGTAACCCGGCTCTGCAGTAAAATCAACAATTTTACCGCCGTCAACAAGAATCATAAGCTGTTTGTCATAAACATGGATAACGGAACCGTTTGAAATGATGTTTTCCATTCCCTTTTTGTTCTGACTCCTGCCGTTTTGCGTTATAAGCTGACCCGGAACTATGCAGGTGTTTTCGCCCATGGGGCAAGGCTCAATAACTTCCTGCCAAGAATCCGCGAGAGCTCCTCCGATTGCACCTGTGACTGCTCTGATAATACCCATAAATTTACTCCTTATTATATTATTTTGCTGTTGTAAGAAATTAATTGCTTGCCGATTTTTGTCGATTTATATCTTATAATAATATATTTTTCTAAAAGCACAAGATATTATTACAAATTACCGAAAATTAATACTGTTTCCTGCCCGCACCCATTTCATGAACCGAGTTAAAACGCCATACCCTTTCGTTTACCTCAACAATAGAGCTTGAGCAATACTCGCAGAATTTTTGACCCAGATTTGTAACGGGAGCTCCGCAGTTTGGGCAGTTTACGCCGACCGCGTCCCCCGCACCCGCCATATCTGCATTTTGAACATACACAAGACCTACTTCGTAAACCGTCTGCGTTTTTAAATCCCTGTCGCCGTACACGACATCTCCTTTTGAGTTTTCACCGTATGAATAATATCCGACCGACAGCTCAAAAAGTACGATAACTGTCGCTCCGTTTTTTATGTAGCGGGAAATCTGGACATCATGTATAACTATTTCTTTAAACACGGGAGTTACCTTGCGGGAGGTAAGATCGCGGATAATACCCTTGACATTGTTTTTGAGCGTATCGGAACATTCCTCATAAAGCATAGAGACATCCCTTGACTGCAAAGCGCCGAGATAACTGCGAAGCACGGATTTTGCCTTGTTTTTGTACAGCTCATAGTCAAACTGCGGAAAATCCTTTGTTATCTGCGGAAGATAAATTGAAGTCATGGAGTGAAGCGAACACGGTGTTTCGCACATCTCCTGTTTTTGCTTGCTTATGCCCGCAAGCAGGCTGTTTGTTCCGAATATTGTTTGTGAAACCTCTCTTAGCTTGCGTTTAATTACCGAAACGGCTATAAGCACGGCTATAACGATAACCGCTGTTATGGCAAGCCAAACAATTAATGAGTAATCTATGCTTTGCACCCCGTTCATTGCAAATTTAATATATCATACTTATTTTGATGTTTCCTTTATTTCAATTCCCAAGACATCAAGGCTCTCCTTGTCAACGGGAGCGGGACAAGATGACATAAGCTCGCTTGCGTTCTGAACCTTCGGGAACGCCGTTACATCACGCAGGCTGTCCGCCTTGCACAAAAGCATGGCGATTCTGTCAAGTCCTATTCCCATGCCTCCGTGAGGCGGAGCACCATACTTGTACGCTTCAACAAGGAATCCGAACTTTGCTTCGATTTCTTCGTCGGTAAGCTTTAAAGCTCTGAACATTTTTTGCTGAAGCTCGGGATCTGTGATACGCATTGAACCGCTTGAAAGCTCAACGCCGTTTAATGTGAGGTCAAAAGCCTTTGCGATAACCTTTGACGGGTCGGTGTCAAGGTACTGCAAACAATCCTCTTTGGGCATTGTAAACGGGTGATGCATCGCAATCCACTCGCCGCTCTCGTCGTCGTACTCAAAGAACGGGAAGTCAACAATCCACAAAAACTTAAATTCGTCGGGAATTATGTCAAGACGCTTTGCAACGGTAAGACGCAGAGCGCCGAGAGTTGACAAAACGACGCTTGTTTTATCGGCAACAATGAAAATCACATCACCTTTTTCGGCACCGAGTCTTTCATAAATCGCACCGAGCTCATCTTCCGTCATAAATTTTTTAAACGAAGCGTTTGGCTCGTCAACCCACCTTACATAGGCAAGACCCTTCGCTCCGATTCCCTTGACATACTCGGTGAGCTTGTCGATTTCTTTTCTTGTGTAAACCTCTGCGGCGTTTTTTGCTACAATCGCCCTTACCGAACCGCCGTTTTCTATAGCGCCCGTAAACACCCCGAATGAGCAATCCTTTACGAGGTCGGAAATATCCTGTATTTTCATATCAAAACGGATATCGGGCTTGTCGGAACCGTAGTTTTCCATAGCTTCGGTGTAGGTCATTCTCTCAAACGGAGTTTTTAAGTCCTCGCCCAAAACCTCCTTGAAAAGTCTCTTGAAAAGTCCCTCGTTTACTTCCAAAATATCCTCTACATCGACAAACGAAAGTTCCATATCAATCTGGGTAAACTCCGGCTGACGGTCCGCTCTTAAATCCTCGTCCCTAAAACAGCGCGCAAGCTGAATGTAACGGTCAAAGCCCGACACCATAAGAAGCTGCTTGTAAATCTGCGGCGACTGCGGGAGAGCGTAAAACTTGCCGTTGTGGATTCTTGACGGAACAAGGTAATCCCTTGCTCCCTCGGGAGTTGACTTTATCATCATCGGAGTTTCAATCTCGATAAATCCGTTCTCGGCAAAATAATCCCTTGCTGTTTTTGCAATTTTGCTGCGAAGCATAATATTGTTTTGAAGCGGACGGCGGCGAAGGTCAAGATAGCGGTACTTGAGCCTTAGCTCCTCGTTTGTGCTTGTTTCATCAACGATTTCAAACGGAGGCGTCTGTGCCTTTGACAGCACCCTCAAATCGTTTACAAGGATTTCAATATCTCCTGTCGGAATTTCGCTGTTTTTTGAGCTTCTCTCGCACACAACACCCTTTGCGGCAAGAACAAACTCACTGCGGCAGGAAAACGCCTTGTCGAAAATTTCCTTGTCTGTTTTATCGTTAAAAGCAAGCTGTACAATGCCTGTGCGGTCACGCAGGTCAATAAAGATAAGCTGACCGAGGTCGCGGCAACGCTGTACCCAGCCGCAAACGGTGACCTCTTTTCCCGCGTCGGATAATCTTAAATCCCCGCAGTAATTTGTACGCTTTAATCCCGTCATAAATTCTGCCATTTTAATATTTCTCCCTGTTAATAGTTTATGTTTTTATTCCGCCCGTTTTAAAGGGCTGTTTTATATGTTTTGCGGACACGGCGTGCCGTATCCGACTGTTTTTTATTTCACTTGTTACAGCAGCGCAAGCATTTTTTAAATATTTAAGGCATCTTAGGCATCGCAAAATACGCTGTATTTTGCAAATAACCGTATTCTGCCGTTCGTTACACGGATACTTTTTGCTGTTGCTCGTCGCTTATTTCCATTTGCATAAAGGAATTTATAAAATCCTTGTCAATACTTATTTCGTACTGTTTGCCCGTGTTCATATTCTTAACGGTCGCCTTGTTCTGCTCAAGCTCGTTGTCGCCGATGACCATTGAGTATTTCGCGGCGATTTTATCGGCGTACTTCATCTGGGCACGCAGTCCTCTTCCGACAATATCGGTTTGAACCTCCACGCCGCACTCACGAAGTGCCTTTGCAAGCTCAAATGATTTTTCGTTTGCACTTTCGCCCATTGAGGCGATGTAGAGCTTGCACTCGTTAAAATCGGGTATTTCTATTCCCTGCTTATCCATTACCATAAGCAGTCTTTCAAGTCCCATCGCAAATCCGAGCGACGGCAGGTGCTTTCCTCCGAGCTCCTCAATCAGTCCGTCGTATCTTCCGCCGCCGCACACGGTGCCTTGGGCGCCTATGCAGTCGGTAACAAACTCAAACACGGTTTTTGTGTAGTAGTCAAGTCCACGCACTATGGTAGGATTAACCGTGTATTTTACACCCGCACGGTCAAGGTATTTTTGCACTGCCTCAAAATGCTTTTCGCACTCCTCGCAGAGGTAATCGGTAATCTTGGGGGCACCTTCGGCAATTTTTGAGCATATCGGACTTTTGCAGTCGAGTATTCTCATCGGGTTTTTCTCAAGACGGGAAAGGCAGGTGTCGCAAAGCTCGCTTTTGTACTGCTCGAAATATTCCTTTAACGCCTTGTGATAATCCGCACGGCACTTTGGACAGCCTATCGAATTTATCTCAAGGCGGAGCTGTCCGATCTGCAAGCGATCAAAAATCGACTGTGCCGCACATATAAGCTCGGCGTCGGCAACGGGCGACTGAGTTCCGTAAACCTCAAGTCCGAACTGGTGAAACTCACGCAGTCTGCCCGCCTGCGGCTTTTCGTAGCGGTAGCATGACACAAAGTAACTCGCCTTTATCGGCAGACCCTCGTTTTCAAGAGCGTGCTCAAGCACCGCTCTTGCGGCACCCGCAGTACCCTCGGGACGCAGGGTTACGCTCTCGCCGCCCTTGGTATCAAAGGTGTACATCTCCTTTTGCACAACATCGGTCGTCTGACCTACTCCTCTTGCAAAAAGCTCGGTATGCTCAAACACGGGAGTGCGGATTTCTCTGAAGCCGTAGGCTGTGGCCTCCTCACGCATTATTTTTTCGATAAACTGCCAGCGATAGCTTTCTTTCGGCAAAACATCTTCTGTTCCCTTTATTTTCTTTGTGATTAGTGCCATATATTATCTCCTCTGCTGTTTTGACTTTTTCATGTGTAATATTTCTGCTAATTGTACCATAAAACGCTTAAAAACGCAATAATCGGGCGGCATAAAATACCGCCCGAAGGATTTTAGCTTAACATATAAGCCTGTTTTTATTTTAAAATGTTTCTCCAGTCAAGATCTCCTCTTTCAAGACCGTGGATAAGCACCTCGGCGGTTGCTATGTTAGTTGCAACGGGAATATTGTGCATATCGCAAAGACGGAGCATATTCATATCGTTTGGCTCGTTTGGCTTGGGGCTGAGGGGATCACGGAAAAACAAAAGCATATCTATCTCATTGCACGCAATTCTTGCGGCAATCTGCTGACCGCCGCCCTGAGAGCCTGCAAGGAACTTCTGAATTGTAAGACCCGTAGCCTCGCTTATCATTTTACCCGTAGTACCGGTTGCACAAAGATTATTACGGCTCAAAACGCCGCAGTATGCAATACAAAACTGTACCATAAGCTCTTTCTTTTCATCGTGAGCAATGAGGGCAATATTCATAACCAATTCCTCCAAACATTATTAAACATAATTTTAAAATATAATCCAACATACATATGTACAAGTCAGCCTTTAAACGCCAGCGGAACACGCTCGCCGCAAACTCTTAACGCAAGGCAGTCAAACACCGACGATGTCGCGCTCCAGTTAAGTCCCGCGGCGCCTCTCTGCATAATAACGGAAATTCTTACATCAAACGGCACAAGAGCAATAAGCCTTGTCTGTGCCGCGTCAATTACATCGTCAAGATCTCTGTAAAAACCAAGCTGTGAAAAAACCTTGTAATCAAAGCGGTTTATTACAAGTCTCATTTTGCCTATTCCCATCGACTCAAGCTTTTTTCTCACCTTAAGTGCACCCCTGACGCTTGTCGGTTCTGCGTTGCACACAATAAGTGCCTTGTCGGCAGGAGTGGCAGCCGTAACAAAACCCGAACCGATGCCTGCGGGAGAATCTATTATTACAAAGTCATAATCGTCTTTCAGCTCATCAACAAGCTGTTTAAAAACAGAGGGGCTCAACTCGTTTTCAGCGTCAAACGGAGCCGCCATAAGATAAAGATTGTCATTATTCTTACTTTTGTAAACGGCGTCCTTAAAAGAACAGTTGCCGCAGACAGCGTCGGAGGCGTCAAAAAGAATGTCCTGCTCCATGTCAAGCATTATATCAAGACCTCTCATTCCGCAGTCGCAGTCGATAAGCAGAACCTTCTTGCCTTGTTTTACGAGTGCAACGGACAGGCAAATGCACACGGTTGACTTTCCCGTGCCGCCTTTTCCCGATGCAACAACTATTACATTATCCATAATAATACTACCTCTGCTTTATTCTAACACAAAATTTACTAAAGAGCAACAAAAGCTCAATATTTTTGCTTCCAAAAATTTTGTTGGTATTTTATGCATAGTAGCCAAATTTTTCACCGTTTTTTTACTACTTGCACAAGCAAAAAGATTTTTCACCGCAAATAAGCACACAATTATTAATTTTTTAAATTAAAATAGGCGTCAAGCAAATCCTTTGCAACCTGCATCGAATATTTACCCTTAACACCGTGCTCAATAACAACGGCGACGGCAACCTCGGGGTTGTCGTAAGGAGCGTAACATATAAAGGTTGTGTGGTCTGAGCCTGAATTTTCCGCCGTACCCGTCTTTGCGGCAACCTTTACCTTGTAATTTCCGAACATCGAGTACGCCGTGCCGTCCGTGCTCTGCGTCGTTTCAAGCATTGCGTTTTGCACGATGTCAAGGTTTTTCTGCGATATTCCGCAGTCGTCTATAACTTCGGGCGTAGAATAATCCTCAAGAACTGTGTTTCTTTCATAGTCCGTCACTTTGCTTACCACATGGGTTTTAAGCCTTGTGCCGTCATTTGCAAGCGTTGCCGCGTAGGTTGCAAGCTGAAGCGGAGTAAACGCGTTGTCCGACTGACCGATTGCCGCCTGAACGGTATTTCCCGGCATCCAGCTTTTGCTGTCACGGCCTGCAAGCGTTCCCTTTGACTCTTCGATTTCTATTCCCGTATATTCTCCCAGCCCGAATCTTTCGGCGTAAAGGTACATTGTGTCGATGCCGAGCAGTCTGCCCACCTCGGCAAAAAAGTAGTTGCACGACTGCGATATCGCACCTGTTACATTTTCGTTGCCGTGATAATGCATACAATGGACAACATTGGTAGGATAATAGTCATATTCCTGCTTGCAGAAAATTTCCGTGTCCTTTGTGATTGTCTTTTCCTCAAGCGCCGCCGAGGCAACGCACGGCTTGAAAACCGAACCGCAGGCAAAACTTCCCACGGAAATTCGGTTGTACATCGGGGAATTCTTATCGTTAGAAAGCTTTACATAATAATCTCCGTATTCGCTGTACTTGTTAAGGTCGTAGGTCGGATAGCTTGCGGCGGCAAGCACCGAAAAATCCTTTACCGACAGCATCACAGCCGCACCCGTTTCGCAGTCCTCGCCGTATCCGCTTTTTCCGTACGCCTGCTTCTGTGAGATTCCCTCAGTCTTTGCCGCTTTTATATTTTCTTCAAGCGACTTTACGGCAGTTTTTTGCAATTTGCTGTCAAGCGTGAGATACACCGTGCTTCCGGGCTTTGAATTTACGGTTTCTACCGTATCAACTATCGCTCCGTCCGAATTTCGCTTTATTATTTTCATACCGCCCTCGCCCTTGAGCTGTTTTTCAAAGGCGAGCTCTATGCCGAACTTTCCTATACTGTCGTTAAGCGAATACTCCTTTTCGCTGTTTTCAAGAGATTTGTACTCCTCCTCGGTGACAGAACCGAGTGCCCCCAATATATGCGGAGCGAGATCGGGGTCACTTGCACTTCTTACAAGGTAGGTCTGAACATCAATTCCGCTTACCCCCTGCGTGTTTTCGCTCACCGCACTCACCGTATTCCGCTTAATATCCTTTGCAAAAACATACGGATTTGAGTTTGAATAATTCGTAAGCTCCATATTGTAATGCACCGACGCAAGGTTTCTCTGCTCATCAAGCGTGAGCGTTTTATCAATATCGTAGCGTTTTATAAGCTCGTCAAAGCACCTCTTTGCCGATGTGTTTTCGTCAAGACTTAAGTAATCCTCCGATAAAAGCGTTTTTATTTCGTCTTCGGCGTCCTCTTTATACACAGGCACACCGTCAGTAATTTTAATCGGCAGTACATCTTCCCAGCCGTCGCCAGTTATTTTGAGAATATTCATAAGCGCAAGCAAATTGGTATCAAGCAAATCTTCTTCGGCGTAAAGTTTATCAACAACAATCTTGTAATGCGTGGTGTTTACAACAAGCCCCACGCCGTTTTTATCGAGAATTTCTCCCCTTACGGCGTCGGTCTTTACCGTGTAGCTCGTTGAGCTTTTGGCAAGCTCGCTGTACTCTGCACCGTGTATGAGCTGCCAGTCAACAAGCCTTGCGGCAAAGGCAGCAAAAAACACAAGAGTAATTACAATGCACACCGTTATTGTTGTTTTGGTGTATTTTTTGTCGTATTTATTTTTGCGTTGTTTTTCAAGCCGTGTATGCATCAAATCACCGTTTTGGAGCAAGCACCGTCAAAGCTCAGACAATGCGTTGCTGTTTCTTAAAGCTGTTGTGAATGAATCTTGTCAAAAAACAAATGGGAATAAACATTAAAGCCGTATATACAATCCGTGAAATATAGTTGTTTACAAACAGCACCCCGAGGTTTCCGATGCCCGCAAACACCTTAAACAAAAGAAAATAAATCATTATAAGAACCGTTACCGAAGCTGCCGAATAAACCAAAGCCGACAAAACGCCCGGCACAAAATACGCTTCAAATATATGTGCCTCAAAGTAACACAGCAGAGTAAGTGCTATTGCGAAATATCCCACGCCTCCGCTTGACGCAATGTCCGTAAAAACGCCGCAGACCGCACCGAACACAAGCGACGGTATTTTGTCTTCAACGCTTGCAACAGACAGTGCAAACGGCACAAGCAAAAGCGGCTTTGAGCCGAAAACTTCGGGCATAAGGCTCGGCGTCGCCTGCAAAACATAAAGCAGTATTATCAGAATAGAGTACGCAAAATATTTAAAAAACACAAGCTTTTTCATTGCGTGTCCTTAACCTCGCCTTTCGTGTCAAAATCCGTAATCACGGCGGCATCGGTTATCGTTTTGATGTCCTCATACGGCTCAATTACCGCATATCTCGATATGTCGTAGGAATCAAACTTAATTTCTTTTACCTTGCCTATAATTAAATCACCCGGATAAATCCCTCCGATACCCGATGTAACAACCATATCGCCCTCTTTAATCTTGTTGTCTTCGGCGATTTTTGTGAGGCTTGTAAGGTTTTGGTCACAGAGCACGGCACTTCCGCTGACAATTCCGCTGTCACCCGACTGCTTGTCTATCGCCCCCGCCTTTGTTTCGGGGGACAGAATCGTCTTTACCTTGCAGGTGGTCAAATCCGCCCTGCACACCCAGCCTACAAGTCCGTTTTCCGTAATTACGGGATTATTAACCCCAACGCCCGAACTTGTCCCGATGTTAAGTGTAAACGAATAAAAATCATCGTTTGCGTCACGCATAATAACAGACGCGGGCAAAATTTTGTAGGATGGATTTTCCTTTTTTAAATCATAATAAT
>CALYBM010000080.1 GCA_944412525.1 uncultured Ruminococcus sp.
TGAGCATTCTGGCGGAGAGAGTGGGATTCGAACCCACGGTTCCGTTAGGAACACGACTTTTCGAGAGTCGCACCTTCGACCACTCGGACATCTCTCCGTGTATTTATCTTCACATCAGCCCTCAAAAACACCTCGGAAAAAGGAGAGAACTGATGGGGAGAACAAAGAAAAATATTAAGTTGAAGAATCCCGAAAAACCCCGTAAAATCAAGGCTTTTCAAAACAGAGCTATCGGATAGCGACCATGATTTCGAGTGCTGCACCTTCGACCTCTCGGACAACTCTCCATATGTCGATCCGAAAATTCTTCCCAAAACTTTTGGAAAGAACTGACGGAAAGAACTGCAAAATATTCGGTTTTTCGAACTGCGGGAGCCCGCAGAAACACTGGATTCTTAGCGGAGAAAACTGACACTTTTTCGAAAATTTTCGAGTTATTCCCGTTTTGACCACTTCGATGTGTCTCCAAAAATAATAACTATCAATGTAAAATACTTTATCAAACCGAATTTATGGGCAACAGTATTACTCAATTAATTCATGATCTTAAATAAAATATTTATTGACATCACTTGTATATTTTAATGGTTTTTAATCTGATTGTCAAGCGTATACACAAAAAAGATTGCCGCGAATATACGCATATTAATTAAAAGAAGAGTATTGCACAAACTCACAAACTATGAAAAAGGCCGCGTCTGTATTTTTAAAACAATCCGCAGCCTTTTTCATTCATCCGTTTCAAACCATTTTCATCGAGTATACAAGGTATTTCCCTGCAAAAAACAGCGGATTCACCGTATATATCAATGTCATCTAAATAAAAAGCTGAACCCAATAATACCTGCCGTTTGAAATTGCTATTCCGCAGGCAAATTGATGAAAATCAGGTGACAGAATATTTGCCCTGTGTCCGTCTGAATTCATCCAGCCATCCATAACACTTTCAGCAGTCGGGTACCCTGACGCAATGTTTTCCCCTGCAGTAAAATACCTTACTCCCTGTTCGCTCAAAACTGTGTACCACTTATATCCGTTAGGCCTTGTATGATCAAACAACTCTATAATTTCTTCGGCACGAATATCGGTACATTTTTCAAGCTCATAATTGTATGTAAGTTCAGACAAACCACGGCTTGTTCTCTCCTCATTGACAATTTTGAAAACCTCCTGCCTCATCTGATCTATCTTTTCGATTTGTTCTTCCGTCACATAAGGCTGTCCCGTTTTCCCCGCACCGTCAAGGTCAGACAAATATTTTTGAATTGCCGTAGCGTCTGCAATATCTATATTTTGGCTTTCGTTAACATCTGCCATTTTGGCTTCATCAAAAGTCAGCTCCCTTGAATCCACCAAAAGCTTTTGAAGCTCTGTAGCATCAACTATGGATATTACGCCGTCTGCGTTAATATCCCCGTAAAGCTTTTGCTGTGCGGCATCAACGCTGAATGTAACGGCAGTTACGCTCATTAATGCAGCAAGCGTAACGCTTATAATTTTTTTAAACCTCTTCATTTTTACCTCTCCGCTCATTTGTTTTATTTTTGTTTAACCTGCTTATACAAAGAATATTATCCAAAAATTAAAAGCCGACGCCGCAAAACCGACGCCGACTTTGAAAAATCATTTGCTGTACATTTTGTTTGACCTAATACATAAGTATTAATATTATCGGTCAAAATCATTTTGCGTAGTCAGCAGCCCTGCTTTCTCGTATGATATTAACCTTTATCTGACCGGGATATTCAAGCTCTTCTTCAATCTTCTTACAAATTTCTCTTGCAAGCGGAATCATACGCTCGTCGTTTACCACCTCGGGCTTAACCATTACACGAACCTCTCTGCCCGCCTGGATTGCAAATGTACGCTCAACTCCGTCAAACGAGGATGCAACCTCCTCAAGCTTCTGCAAACGCTTGATGTAGTTTTCTACATTTTCACGCCTTGCACCGGGTCTTGCCGCCGAAAGTGCGTCGGCAGCCTGAACAAGACATGCAACAACGGTTTTTGCCTCAACATCGCCGTGATGAGCATGGATTGCGTGAATAACTGCGTCACTTTCTTTATATTTTCTCGCGAGATCAACGCCTATCTGAATATGTGTACCGTCAACCTCATGGTCAATCGACTTTCCTATATCATGAAGCAAGCCGGCACGCTTTGCAATCGTGGGATCAAGTCCGAGCTCGCTTGCCATCATTCCTGCAAGATATGACACTTCAAGCGAGTGATTAAGAACATTCTGACCGTAGCTTGTACGGTAACGAAGTCTTCCAAGCAATTTAACAAGCTCAGGATGCACATTGTGTACGCCTGCCTCAAGGACAGCTCTCTCGCCGTCATGTTTGATTTTAGCGTCAACCTCTCGTCTTGCTTTTTCAACTGTTTCTTCAATTCTTGCTGGGTGGATTCTGCCGTCGGAAATGAGCTTTTCAAGCGCAATTCTTGCAACTTCACGCCTTACAGGCTCAAAGCATGACAATGTAATTGCCTCCGGCGTATCATCAATAATAAGGTCAACGCCCGTGAGGGTTTCAATAGCTCTGATATTTCTTCCCTCTCTGCCGATTATGCGGCCTTTCATTTCGTCATTCGGAAGAGGAACAACCGATATAGTAGCCTCAGCCACCTGTTCGGCGGCAAGGCGTTGAATAGCAAGCGAAATAATATTTCTTGCCTTTTCGTCCGCTTCATCCTTGAGCTGCTCGGTGTATTCCATAATCTTAACGGATTTTTCGTGAGCAAGCTCGTTTTCAAGCTGAGAGAGCAAGTAGCTCTTTGCCTGTTCTGCCGTATAGCCTGAAATCTTTTCAAGCATTTCAAACTGGCTTTTCTTTAGAGTTTCAACCTCGTCAAGTTTCAGTTCCGCTTCTTTTAATTTCTTGTTTACTTTCTCTTCCTTTTGCTCCATATTGTCAAGCTTACGGTCGAGAGTTTCTTCCTTTTGCTGGATACGGCGTTCCTGACGCTGAACCTCTTTGCGTCTGTCAGAGATTTCTTTTTCGCTTTCGTTCCTAAAGCGATGGATCTCATCCTTTCCCTCAAGAATCATTTCCTTTTTCTTGGCTTCGGCAGACTTTATGGCGTCGGCAACAATCTTTTTTGCTTCATCTTCAGCGCTTCCGATTTCTTTTTCGGCTATGCTTTTTCTGACAGCTATACCGACAAACACACCGACTGCACCGCCGATTAACGCCGCAGCAACTATGCAGATAATGGCAATCCATAACTGCATTTCGGACACCTCCTTAATTAGATTTTCGTTTCACTGTTAATTACCATTCACAAAACCTTTAAGGTGCCGTTAATCAGATATTCAATTTTCAATTTTACATCATGTTTTTTAAAATTCGGGCATACGAGCATACAATGTGCAATCAAAAGCTAAAATATTGCCTTGATAATAACAAATAATATTTACCTCTCAAAATTCATCACTGCTGCCGAGAACGCATAAATATTCATTCTCAGCTTATCCCAATATCGCAAAAGCGTTAAAATAACAAAAAATGTTACAAAATCAATAAAAAATATCTATAAAAACGGCTCTGTAAAGAGTCTGATTATAAGTAGCAAAAAACAAATTTACCGTTTTTTGCAAAAACCGCACTTGCGGATTCTACATCAATTTTATATTAATTCTGCTCTATTGTCAAGAATAAGTATGTCATTTTTGCAAATAAATAAATCTGTATCCCAAAAATTTATTAACAATTTGTCAATAGCCATTAAATATTAAACCAAAAACAAGTAGTTATAATCGATATTTTTTCATAATTTGTAAAAATTGCAAAAATGTTTCGTTAAATTTTTATCAAACTATTGAAGAAATGAAAAAAATGTAATATAATAAAACTACCTTAAAATTTTAGGAGGAATTATTTTATGTCAGTTAAAGTTGCAATTAACGGTTTCGGCCGTATCGGACGCCTTGCTTTCAGACAGATGTTCGGTGCTGAAGGTTACGAAGTAGTAGCTATCAACGATCTTACAGATCCTAAAATGCTCGCTAACCTTCTCAAGTATGATACAGCACAGGGCGGTTACTGCGGTAAGATCGGCGAGGGTCTTCACACTGTAGAAGCAGGCGAAAACTCAATTATCGTTGACGGAAAAGAAATTACAATCTACGCAAAGCCTAACGCTGCTGAGCTTCCTTGGGGTGAAATCGGCGTTGATGTTGTTCTTGAGTGCACAGGTTTCTACTGCTCAAAGGCAAAGAGCCAGGCTCACCTTGACGCAGGCGCTAAGAAAGTTGTTATTTCAGCTCCCGCAGGCAATGACCTTAAGACAATCGTTTACAGCGTAAACGAAAAGACTCTTACAACAGATGATAAAATCATCTCTGCTGCTTCCTGCACAACAAACTGCCTCGCTCCTATGGCTGATACTCTTAACAAGTATGCAGAGATCCAGAGCGGTATTATGTCAACAATCCACGCTTACACAGGCGACCAGATGATTCTTGACGGTCCTCACAGAAAGGGCGACCTCAGAAGAGCAAGAGCAGGTGCTGCTAACATCGTTCCTAACTCAACAGGCGCTGCTAAGGCTATCGGTCTTGTAATTCCCGAGCTCAACGGCAAGCTCATCGGTTCTGCACAGCGTGTTCCTGTTCCCACAGGTTCAACAACAATCCTCACAGCTGTTGTTAAGGGCAAGGATGTAACAGTTGAAGGCATCAACGCTGCTATGAAGGCTGCTGCTTCCGAGTCATTCGGTTATAACGAGGATCCGATCGTTTCTTCAGATGTTATCGGCATGAAGTACGGCTCACTCTTTGACGCTACTCAGACAATGGTTTCAAAGATTGCTGACGATCTCTATGAGGTACAGGTTGTTTCTTGGTATGATAACGAGAACTCATACACAAGCCAGATGGTTAGAACAATTAAGTACTTTGCTGAATTAGGTTAATTTGCAGCTTTTGCATAACTTAATAAATCCAAAAGGGCTGTCCGTGTGGACAGCCCTTTATTTTTTTAGGCGGCGTGGCGTTATATTTTTTATACATATATTTCAAACGACAGTTTTTTGCTGTAACTTGTTTTTTTAGGGGGGTAATTGCAAATATCCCCCCTGGTTCAACCAGGGAATTAAGTTTTAAGCAAATAAAAATTTCCAAGTATCTTGGTAAGAATTTGATGTCGCATTATCAAAACACAAAAAAACTCTTCAAATAACTAATTCACGCTAAAAGAATACATTGACCCTTTTACAGTTATTGCTCTCTGCATGTAACAACAGATATATTATATTATATAATTATTAATAAACACTTTTGTATTAATTATATACAACTTACAAAAAAATGTTATTTTTTTCTATTTAATTGCAAAAAATGGCTTGACTGCCATCACATAATATGTTACTATTTCACTGTAGAGGTGTATTTTTAGCACATAAGTTTATGCATGTTGTTTTATTAATATCGTTCATAATATTTAATGTATGACACAGTAAAAGTATTTAGTTCATAATCAATATATATTTAACACTAATTTGTTAGTATACAAGTTATTTCTTGTAGAATATTAAAATTTATTTCAATTATATTAATAACCTACAGTATCTTATGTATATTTTTACATAAATTTTATTTATTAAATCTTGCTTTTTTATGCAAGTTATTCTCTGATTTTGTTGTTTTTTAATTTTACATTTCACTTTTTATAATAAATGCAAAACATTTTGAAAATAAATATTTTATAAGCGATGTGATTCCAATGGACATATTAAGTTAAAATTTAGATGTTTATACAGGTTATAACAAAACAATTTTAATTTTATTTAGTTATAAGAAAGGAGACCTACTATGAAGAAAAGAAGCTTTATATCTTTTGTATTAATTTTTCTAATTATTTTTTACTCTGCACCAACATATTATGCTACCAATAATGAAAATGGCAATACTATTTTAATAAAAAATGAACTTAAAGAAATAATGGATTCAGCTAACAAAAAAGATTTAATACCTGTATATATATGGTACGAAGACGTTAATCATACTTTGGCAAGTAAGGAAGCTGAAAATGACCTTGGTTATTCTATTGAAAACTGTTCAAAAGTTAATTTTATTAAATCAGACTTATCTGTTTCTCAAAACGATCAAGCAACTCAAATTAATGAATTCATAGAGAGTACAAAAAAGCAAAGGAAAGCTGAAAAGCAACAAGTTAATGAATATATCCATAAAAAAAGAGAAGTTTCAAGAGGATTATATAAAATTAAATCGAATGAAATTTTAAAAAAAATAAATGTTAAATCTAAAAATATTGATTTTATTAGTGAAATGCCCCTATGCTTATTTTAAAATTAAATAAAAATCAGATAGATAAAATCTCAAAGATTGATGGTATAGTTGAAATAGGTTATTATTCTGAACCTATTTTTGCATCTCCATCTGTGGAGAGTTGTAAAATTTCCACCGGTCAATCCAAATTGTGTAATAATTTAGATTTAACTGGCGATGGCATAAAGGTAGGAATGATTGAATCTGGTTTTCCTGAGGCAGATAATGAACTTGATACTAACAACATTGTTAATATTGGAAATATCAGCACTTCTGGTCATGCAACTAACACCGCAAAAATAATAATGGGAAACACTAATGGATTTGCAAAGGATGTATCATTATATAGTACTGATGCACAATTCTCAAATATCGAACAATTATTGACAAACCAAGTTCAGATAATTAATGTGTAATTTGGTTGGTTATTTGATGAGGATACCGAAACATCAGATTATGCATATAGCGTTTATGATAAATGGTTTGATCATATTGTTTCTCACCATAACGTTACAGTTATCGCTTCGGCAGGGAACAACGGAACTGATGATATTTACCAAAGAGTACTTTCTCCCGCTATGGGTAACAATGTTATTGCCGTAGGTGCTTATGATGATAAGGAAACAAGCTTAACAAGCGACGATCAGTTATATTCATATAGTAGTTATAAAAATAATAACATTAAAGCCGTTACTTTCGGGGTTGAAAAACCAGATGTTATAATGCCGGCAAATATATTGGGTGGTGGTACAAGTTCAAGTGCCCCCATTTTAACTTCATTAGTAGCTCAAATGTTGGAATTGAGACCATCCTTAGCTATTCATCCAGAAATAATAAAGGCTATAGTTTTAGCATCTTGTCATAGAAAAGTATTGCCTTCCAGTACTGAAGAAAATATAGAAACTATGTTTATGGGATTAACTGAAAAACAAGGTGCCGGTGTGGCAGATGGATGGATAATGGCTGCTATTGTTTGTCAAGGCACATATGGCTATGGTGAAATAAACACCGATGATAATGAGATTATAAATATACTGCAACCAAAATATACAAGTTCAAATATGAATGTTAGTCTTTCGTGGATAAGAGAATGTTCCCCTACTAATACATCACACAATTCTTTTTCTGATATATTTGCAAGTGATCGATATGACTTAGATTTACAAATATGGCAAGGAAATAATCTTATCACAGAATCAGCCAATGAATTTTCATCTACTGAAATGTGTTATTTTCCTCTATCTTCCGATAATGATAATTACCAAATAAATATCTATCCTTATGACCAGGCACTAAACACAAGGTATGGTTATGCATGGAGCATAGATAGCATGATGGCTCCTTTGCTTACAAATTCCGGATTATTTAGAATTAAGTTTAAAAATACTAATAATTATGTTCAGTACAATTCGATAGGGGATAATAACTCATCAAAAATAATTTTAAATAGTACAACAAATTATGAGAACTTAAGTGATGAGTATACATGGATATTGAACGAGTCATCTGACGGATTTTCTATTGGAACCGGTTACGGAAATGTGGAATATTATATCAATCAAAGTTCAAATACACTTGATGACGGTCTATCATATCATGTAAGTATGGATAGTTCGCCACTTATATTAAGTATCATGCAAAATGGAGATGGCACCTGTTCCATAATAAACAATGCAGATAGTACTATATTATCATCTGTCGGTTCTGTTTTAGCTTGGAAACCATATATTACAGGTGATACTATAAACGACAGCGAGAAATTATGTCTGGAAAGAATAAACTATATAAAAGGAGATGTAAATACAGACGGTGTAATTAACGTTTGGGATGGAACCATTGTGCAAAAAATCAACAATGAATTAATAACACCAACAAATATACAAAAATTTCTTTCTGATGTAGATCTTTCTGGAAATATCAATTCCGATGATGTAACAAGAATTTTACACATGTCCAACGACATTTATTACCATTAAAAAAGAAGGGGTTATTATGTCAAAAATGAAAAAATTTATAGGTGTCTTATTATCAATAACTATGTTGTTATTGTCAGCACCCTCGATAAATGCATCTGCAGAATCAAATAATACTAATACATCAATGAAAATCTCCTATTCTGTTATAGATAAAATAAACCATACCGCTGTTGGTGAAAAGATAAGTGTGTGCTTATGGTGCAACGGAGTAAACATTTCTGAAGCCAAAAGACTTACTGAGCTGGAATTCGGTGCCTTGCAATTAAAAGATTATACTATTGAAGAAATCAATGAGTATATGTCAATATATAACCGTATCATAAACGAAATGGAAGTTAATTCTGTGCAAAACACCAAAGATCAATTAGCCATTGCAGACGAAGATATTATTACTGAAGCAGGCAATGCACTTTTTGTTTATATGAATGCCGATGAAATTTATAAAGCCGCAAATTCAGACTTAATATACTCCATTGATTATTATGATTCAGATACCTTGGTTGTGCAACCTTATCAACCGTACTCAGACTTAAAATACGAAGATAAATTTAATTTATATTTCAACCGTAATTATACAGGTGAAATATTGGTTTATGATGAATTATATTATCATCAATCAGAAGACGGAACCATTGATTGGGCACTTGTAAGTGCAACATCAAATTTAATAGAGCCTAAACTCACATATGCCGTATTTGGGGAAAGGGTTTATACCTCAAACAATATTATGAGTCCATTTTCTATCGGCTACGGCATATATGATGTTGATAAAGATGAGTTTATTGATTTGTGTATGGTCATTAAATCTGGTACACAAAATGAGTACAACGGTTTATCAGAGCAAGTGTCATCTTTAAAAATTGGCAAACTTATCGGAGATATGGATGGAGATGACAAAATATCAATAAAGGACGCAACTTATATTCAAAAATGCCTAGCAAATATAAACTCTTTCCCTGACAATGATAAAATTGAAGGTTTAAATCTCACGGAAGAAATTGTTTTTTTCTCGGATTTTAATAGAGATGGAATAAGAAACATTTTAGATGTTAATGACCTTCAAAAGGCGTTGACAATCATGTTGTAAGCATTTGTAATAATAAGTATAATAGTTTTTTTAAAAATCAAATTCTATAATAGGTCGCCGATACAAACTCGGCGGCCTTTTTCTTCTGCTTTTCCCATTATACATATTAGTTACTCAATATTATACGACTTTCCTTTCCTTGCAAGCACGCAGGCATAAACGCACGGCACGATAGCACCCGTAATCATATACAGCCCTATTCCCGAAAACAGCAAAATCATTCCGTTAAGCGAAAAAACCATTCCCAAAACGGCAGCGATAATTAAAATTGCTCCCGTTGCAACGCCTAAATATCCGCCGAGCTTATGAGTTTTTCGCCATACGGTTTCACTTGAAAGCGTTGCGGGAATTCTTATGCCCACGGTGGAATTTTGTTTGATTTTCGGAAGCATATTGCTGATAAACAGCACAAGTCCGCCTAACAGCGCAAGGATAAGATATTCAAAAGATCCGCTTAATTTGCTTGTTCCGCTAAGTGTGACAACTGTCAGATACCAAAACAGAATTAAAAAGAACAGGAAAATCCCAAAGACTGTTTTTCCGACATATTTTTGATTTTTGAGCAGATTTTCATAGTGTTCCGCGACAAAGCCGTAAATAAGATAGATTATTCCCAGAACAATTAAAATGCAGGGCATAAACATTACAAACCATTTTGAGGAATAGGCGTCTGCAATACCGTTTACATTATAATGGGACGGCACGACTTCAAGCGGAGAAGTTGCAACATAAACAGCTGTAAATATAATATTGATAACCGAAATAATAAGGAATAAAAACTTTTTCATACTAATTTTCTCCTCTCTTTGTTAAGTCGGAAAGAATACCGAGAATATCCTCAATCACGCTTGTTTTGAGGGTATAAACGACATTTTGACCGTGTTTTTCAGAGTCGACAAGGTCTGCTTGTTTTAAAATATTCAGGTGATTGCTTATTGACGGTTTGGTCATATTAAACTCAGACGCAATTTCTCCGGCGTTCATATCACGCTTTTTGAGCAATGAAAGAATTTTTCGCCTTGTGGGATCAGCCAAAGCCTTCCACACATCCCCCATTTTTATCACTCCCTAATTTTACGGTTATTAGTTATTTAGATAATTGTCTAATTACTTAACGATATTATACCAAGAAAATTTTTATTGTCAATAAGCTATATAGAATATTTTTCACTTTTATAATTAAATAAATTGTTTTATGAAAATTATAATCCTGAAATAAGCTAAAGAATGTAAAAACACTTGTAAACTGTATGATTTGAAAACTATAACTGCGGTCAAATACGCATTTGATACTCGAACTAATAGTGGTTTATAAATTATGTTTTCTTTTTACGGTCGGAAATTCACAAGTGCTATCAAATTCTTGCTTTCTTCCCGAAGTATTTAAAAACTTTAAATATGACTGTCAGGACAAAAGGTTGGTATAAGCAGGTGTTTTCTTCCCAAAGTATTTGCAATATTTAAATATTTTAGATTTTGACTGTCTGGACAGTAAGATTGGAAAATATGACGTTTTCTGCTCTAACTAAAAAACTTGATTTTTGGGGAATATTGTGTATAATAGGTTTGTAAGTAATTACGCCAACATGGCGTATATTCGGATAAAAACTGCCGTTATGGAGGAATATTATGGACAGTATGATAAAAAAATATTTGCCGTATGCGGTTACAATCTTTGCGATATATCTGCTTGCTCCGATCGTCTTTTTGAGCGATGCTATGCAAAACTTTGTTCCCGTAGCATTTTATGTTATTTTCCCGTGTACTGCGGTAATCAGTTCTGCAATTTACTGTTCTAAGTATGGGCTTGACTTCTTGTTCGCCCTGATTGCGCCGATAGCGTACATACCCACTATGCTGATTTACTACGGCGGTTTTAATCTTCCTAACATAATTTTACTTGCGGTTTATCTTGTTTCGGGCATATTCGGACTGTTTTTCGGTGATATCGCATTAGGCGATAAACGCCGCAAAAAGGAAGAAGAAGAAAAGGCCGAGGCGGAGGCCGTTTTGCTTGAGGCTAAACGCCGTGACGAGCTTGAGCGGGAAAAAAGGGAGAAAAACGAAGAAAAGCCGTCACACGATGATGACGACTTTGATTACGATAAGTATCTTTCCGATATTGACAAACCCTCTAACGCTTCAGACGATGAAGTTGAAGACATTTTAAATGAAATCAGGTCAAATAAGTATTAATCAAATGCAATAAAGGTTTGTGTCCCACGCGGGAATATAGGGGTGGTGACGCAAAAAAATTTTATACTCGGGATTTATCTGCTTTATGAGAAGCGGTAATCTGAAAATATCTTCAAATCTGTGATACGCTGCAAAATTGAGCTTCGGCTTAAAGTTTTGCAGTGTTTTTTTCATTCCAAAAACCGTTTCAACATCCGCCCCCTCAACATCCGCCTTAATATAGCTTGCCGCCAATCCGCACAATATTGAATCTACTGACGCAACCCTTGTTTCAACGCCTTTGTCGGATATAGCGCTGTTTCGTCCCGCCTTGTTGTTAAAGGTCAATACGGTATTGTGGCTGTAAGAACCAAGCTGCCACAAATCAATATTGCTCATATTGCCGCAGTGGGTCTTAAGCTTTGCAAAGTTTTTGGAGTTCGGCTCAAAGGCAACGATTTTTCGGTAGGTTCCTTTGCAGTAATGCAAAAACTCGTCTATTGTGTCACCGTTGTACGCTCCCAAGTCAACATACACCTCGCTGTCACTGAGGTTTAACAGGCTTTTAAACGCCTCGTCCTTATCGGTAGTGATTTCATCAAGCAAGGAAATCTCGCCCGTATAGTAAAATTTGAGAATATTTTTATAAACTTTTTTTGAAAGCTCATCTTCAAACAATGAATAAGCGCTTTTCATGGCGTTGATATTTTCAGCAATAAAGCGCTCATCAAACAATGTACTGCCAAATGCGGGAACACTCGGAACAAGCACTGTGTGCCTTTTTGCAACAGCTTTTATATGGTTCATAACATCTTCAAGCTGACTTGCAAAACAAAGCGCAATGCTAAAGTCGCCGTATTCATCTTCAATCTGCGACAGCTTTTTGACCTCAAAGCGGTGAAAGCTCTGTCCCCTTACAAAGTCATCGCTTGCCATAACGGCGCTTGCCTTAATTTTGTAACGCTCAAACGCGTTAAGCACCTTGTCCGCACCGTCGCCCATTCCGTATAAAACTACAGGCTTGCCGTCAGTTTTCAGCCGCTGCCAGACGCTTGTAAGGCTCTCAAAACAAATATCCATACATACTCCCGAAAAAATAAAATTTGAGTTTATTCAGGCATAAAAAGTCGAGTACCTCGACACGCAATTCGGAAAGACAGGTTAATATTATCAAACCTTCTTTGCCCGATAGTTTTCGAGCAGTTTCCTATAAAATAAAAAAACGCCCACCCTGCTGGGTGGACACTTTTATGTGTTGGCATCTCCCTATTTTCCCGGGCCGTCGCCAGCCAAGTATTTTCGGCACCACTGAGCTTAACTTCTGTGTTCGGTATGGGAACAGGTGGACCCTCAGCGTCATCAACACCAACTACTGTTTTTCAAGAACAGTTGTTATTATACTACATGCTTTTACATTTGTCAACACTTTTTTTGAAAAAATATTGTAATAAAAATTATTTTTTGATATACTTTATTTTACCGCAAAATACAGCTTTAGGAAGGTAAAAATATGCCTAAATTAAGTGTAAAGGGTCTGTTTGATGGCAATAAAAATTTTTATATATATGCAAATGATGATGTAATCGAAATAGACTGCATTGACAATACAGCAGTTTTTGAAGTTGAGAAAAACAGTAAGTACCGCATATCAATAGAGGAAATACCCGAAAGCAATAATCATACTGTTTTAAAAGTCATATTTTTTATATTAACGCTGCCTGTTCAGGCGTTGTTCAGAATGTTTTTCACCAACACAGAATGGTTTAAAAACGCTCAGCCGTTTATTGCTTATACAGAACCGTTTTATGTAGATGTCAGAGGCAATACATCAATCACCTTTTCGCTTTCAGGATCAAAATACGATAAACTTTCAAAAACATACTCAA
>CALYBM010000081.1 GCA_944412525.1 uncultured Ruminococcus sp.
AGGGCAAAGATATAAGGGGCTTGTGCAAAGGCTTTGCAGAATATACAGGTATTCCTGTTATGTGGGTTAGACTTTTTATGGTTTTGCTTTGTCCTGCAATTATAGGTATTCCTTTATATTTTATTATTTCAGCGTTTATTCCTGTTAAAGAAAATGTTGAACAAGGAATAGAAAGGAAAAAATTATATAAAATCAAAGAAGGTAAGTTTATCTTCGGACTGTGTGCAGGTTTTGCAAAGTATGCAAATATGCCACTGTGGCTTGTGCGTTTATTAACTATCATTCTTTTGTTTACATGGCCTTTATATATTCTTTTAGTTGCGATTGTCCCCACTAAGGAGGATTAACAATAGTATGTCCAAAAAGAATTTACCGACGAGCTGGAGTGAAAATAAAGCAAAACCTGCCGATTGGGGTGCAGGTATAAAGAAAAATATTTCACAGAGCAGTAACGATAATTCACATGCTTGTAACGATTCAAAAAAATCAAACAATGAAACTGTAAAAGTTGAATCAGAAAAATTGAAAAATGTAATTTCTGAAAATTCTATGGACAGTGGAGCAAAAAATCAGGCAGAGCTAAAATCCGAACAAAATCATTTGGTTAAAGAGCCATTAAACATAAATACCGAATACGGTGACTCCTTTTATCATTCATATAATAAAAAAAGTGAAGATTTAGCTGAATCACTTAAAAATTCTGTTGATGTCAATGAATTTATCGTTGATAAAAATACAATCCACAATAAAGAAACGCCAAAAAGAAAGTCCAAAAAGATGTTAAAGGTTTCTACTGTGGTATTAATTATACTTTTAACGCTATCAATTTCTTTTTTAGCCGTCTTTATGGTATTATTTTTTACAGGACACAATGCTAAAGACTTGTTAAATACTGAAGATGATACATCACTGCCTGTGACAACTGAAGTTACAACGATTCCTCAAAGTACCGAAGCTGAATCTACAATACCTCCAACTACTGAAGCACCTACCACGGAAGCGGAAACTGAATCAACTTCATATGAAAATAATTTTGAACCTTTTACCATGACGGTTAATGCACAAACACCAATCTATAAATCCCATTCGTATAGCAGCAACATCGTTGATGTTATTGAAGAAAACGGTACTTATACAATTGTTGATGAATATTATGATGAAGCTACAGGGGATATTTGGAAAAAGTTGGAATCGCCTGCAGGTTGGATAAATTATTTTGATGCTACCTATTCATATGAAGAGCCTGAATATATTGAACCTGAGGAAATTGCACCAAATGCATCTACAGGAACGATTCTCATTGATGATTATGAATTTGAGTACATATATAAGTATTCAGACGAATATACGAATTTTGTTATGAATGATATTACTATTGAGCCTACATCTACAATTTACAATCTTGGCAAAGACGAATACTTAGTAAAAATAGATGCATCTATTTCTGATGACAAAGGTCGTGAAAAATATCTCGCTTACTTTGAATATGATAGTGATGGTAATCAGCTTGGTAAATATTATTTATCTCCCGATACTGTGGATGGCAGAATCAAAAACACCTATAACTGTGTAATTATGAATAAAGATACAACACATATTTATATTGATATAGCTATGTGAATTTAACAGAACTCAAGAAATTTCTTGGGTTCAGTTCTTTATAGTTTGTAGTTATTCATATAAAATAAAACATCTCTTTTTATTTATAAATTTTTTCTGACAAAAAAACAGGTGTAATCCGAATTGATTACACCTGTTTTTGTTAAAAATATAAAAGAAACAGTTGACCTATTTGTGACTATTTGTCAATAATCGGGGGGTAAACCCGAAAACGAAATAGTTTAAATGAACAAGCAAAAGCAAATCAAGCTGTCGCTTGTTTTTGTCTTATAGGGAACTTCTCGAAAATGGTTCGGTAAAGAAGGCTTGATAATATTAACCTGTCTGCTCGAACTGCGTGTGGATGCGCTCGATTTTTTATGCAAAATATCCTGCCGCTTCGTCAAGGATTTTTAACGCTACCTCGTGCTTTGTCATCATAGGAAGGCTTACGCTCTTGTCTTTTTTTATAAGAGTTACTACATTCGTGTCCGTTCCGAAGCCCGCACCCTCTGTTTTTAAGCTGTTTGCAACTATCATATCAATATTTTTTGAAATGAGCTTTTCTTTTGCGTTTTCAATCAGATTTTGCGTTTCCATAGCAAAACCGCAGATAAACTGATTCCTCGTTCGTGAATGTCCCAGTTCATTTAAAATATCCCTTGTGCGTTTCAGCTCAATTTGCATATTGCCGCCCTGTTTTTTTATTTTTTCAGGGCTTTGCATTATCGGGGTATAGTCGGCAACTGCCGCCGATTTTATTATTATGTCCGCTTCGTCCTTATACTTCATAACCGCATCATACATTTCCTGTGCACTCAAAACAGGCACAACCTCTGCAAAACACGGAGCTTCGATGCTGACGGGTCCCGAAACGAGAATTACCCTCGCACCACGCATGGCGGCACATCTTGCAACGGCGTAGCCCATTTTGCCTGTTGAGTGGTTGCTTATGAAACGCACGGGGTCGATTGACTCCCTTGTGGGACCTGCCGTGACAAGTACGGTTTTGCCCGATAAGTCCTTTTTGTAGGCTATTTTGTGCAGGATATGCTCAAGCAAAATACTTTCGCTCACAAGCTTGCCTGTGCCTGTTGCACCGCAGGCAAGATAACCTGTTGCAGGTTCAATAATTTCCATTCCGTATGCTTTGAGCTTTTTGATGTTATCCTGAACAATCGGATTTTCATACATATTTGTGTTCATTGCGGGGGCGATAAGCTTAGGCTTTTTGCACGCCATGAAGGTGGTTGTAAGCATATCGTCCGCTATTCCGTTTGCGATTTTTCCGATGGCATTCGCGCTCGCGGGGGCAATCATAAACACATCGGCAAGCTCTGCAAGGGCAATATGCTCAACCTTAAACTTAAAGTTGCGGTCAAAGGTGTCGACGATACACTTGTTGCCCGTCAGGCTTTCAAAGGTTATGGGGTTTATAAAATTTGTTGCATTTTGGGTCATCAGAACATGCACATCGGCGTGAAGTTTAACAAGCATACTTGTAAGATTTGCGATTTTGTACGCCGCAATTCCGCCGGTAACTCCGAGCAGTACGGTTTTTCCTTTTAACATAACAATCTCCCGCTTTTTATTTGTTTATCCGATAAAATCTTCTGTCAGCAAGCCGTGCTTTTCGTAGCGTGAGAGCTTTGCAATATGGTTGTTTT
>CALYBM010000082.1 GCA_944412525.1 uncultured Ruminococcus sp.
TTTGCAAGCTTTATAAAATCCGTTGCCCTGTGCGGGTCTGTCTGTGAAAAGCGGCTTGAGTAAAACAGCTTCTGCCACTGCCTTACCATGCCCAAAACGCTGTTGTTCATAATTACAATTACAACAGGCAGATTATATGACTTCATCGTAACAAGCTCGTTTAAATTCATATGGAAGCTTCCGTCGCCCGTGATAAGGAAAACACGCTTGTCGGGGTGAGCCGACTGCGCTCCGATTGCGGCTCCCATGCCAAATCCCATTGTGCCCATTCCGCCCGATGTCAGCAAAGTTTTGTTCGTTTCGATTTTGCTGTACTGCGCAACCCACATCTGGTGCTGACCTACATCGGTTGCGATTATATCGTCGTCAGCCTTGATTTCGTTTATTGCCTGCAAAATATCCCGAGGTCTGGGATAACGGCTTTCGGTGGGTTTTACATCGTCAAAGTGGTGTTTCCATTCCTCGATTTTTGACAGCCATTCGCTGTGGTTTTGCTTGTCAAGTCCTACGGTGAGTGCGATTAAAATATCCTTTACATCGCCGAGAACATACTCGTCGACATGAACATTCTTGTTGATTTCCTTTTCGTCAATTTCAAGCTGAACGATTTTAGCCTGTTCGCCGAATTTTTCTCGGTCGCCCGCAACGCGGTCGGAGAACCTTGCTCCGCAGGCAATCATAAGGTCACATTCCGCCGTTGCCATTCCCGTTTCATATCCGCCGTGCATTCCGATGTTGCCCACGAAAAGCGGGTGGCTTGCGGGAATACATCCGAGTCCCATAAGCGATGAGCACACGGGTGCGTCGATAAGCTCTGCAAACGCCTTAAATTCAGGACTTGCGTTGGCACTTAAAATACCGCCGCCTGCGTATATCATCGGGCGTTTGGAATTTCTGATAAGCTCCTGCACTCTTCTTATGCTGTCGGGATTTTTTATTTCAAAAAGCCGCGGCTTTTTAGGCTCCTGCTTTGTAAATTCGCTTTTATTCGCGGTTACATCTTTCGGAACATCAACAAGCACGGGACCTTTTCTGCCGTCCTGCGCAAGGGCAAACGCTTTGCGGATAGTATCTGCAAGGTCTTCTACCTTTTCAACAAGATAGCTCGCTTTTGTAATCGGCTTTACAATATCTACAATGTCAACCTCCTGAAAACTGTCTCTGCCGAGCTGGTCGGTTGTTACATTGCCTGTAATCGCAACGATCGGAACGCTGTCGATATTTGCCGTTGCAAGACCCGTTACAATATTTGTCGCACCGGGGCCCGATGTTGTGATGACAACGCCTGTTTTGCCCGTTGAGCGTGCGTATCCGTCTGCGGCGTGAGAAGCTCCCTGTTCGTGAGCTGTAAGAATGTGATTTATTCTGTCGCTGTACTTGTAGAGCGCGTCGTATGTATTGAGTGCCGCACCGCCCGGATAACCGAACACGGTGTCAACTCCCTGTTCCAGCAGACATTCACAAATGATTTCTGCACCTGTAAGCTGCATTATATATCTCCCCTTAAAACAATATAAGTCAGTAAAAATTAATTATATTTAAACAAAACATCGTATTGTTACTAATTATTAATTTTACTTAAATAAAGCGTTTTTGTCAATAGAAACGCCCATATTGGGTAAAGTCACCAAGCTTTTACAAATTCGCTTACGGCCGTAACGGTCTTTTTGCTTGCAAGCTTGCAGAATTTTACAAAGTCCATACCCTTGTTTTCGTCCAAATCATCGGAAATCGCCCTGATAATTGCGTACGGCACGCCGCATCTTACGCATACATGACCTATCGCGGCGCCTTCCATTTCGCAGGCGATCGCGCCGAAACGGTCGTTTATTTTGAGCCGTGCCTTTCTCTCGGAAACAAAAATATCTCCGCTTGCTACAATTCCCTGCACAGTCTTTGTTTGGGGAATTTTTCTGCATACCGAGGCAAGCAGGTTTGACGCCTTTTTGTCGCACTCAAAAAATGTTACCATTCCGTCAGGAAAAGAAATTTCTCCTCTGTTTTCGCCCAGTGCCGTCGTGTTCATATCGTGCTCAACCGACTTCGTCGCAACAACAATATCGCCTATCCCGACGATTGGAGAGAGCGAGCCCGCAACTCCGCTGTTTACAATAAGTTCGGGGTTGTATTTTTCTGCCATCAAAAGCGCGCACATCGCCGCATTCACCTTTCCTACGCCGCAAACCACTACGGCGACTTCCTTGCCGTGAAGATTTCCGAGTGTAAACTCCATTTTTGCGTGCGTTTGTGTAACCGTGTTGCTGCAAAGTGCAATTATGCCGTCTGCTTCAATCTGCATAGCACAAATAATTCCTATCATTCTTAATTCTCCCTTTACTTATAAATCAAAATTGCCTGTTTGATACATAATTACCGACAAAGCCGCAAGAGGCGCGGTTTCGGCTCTCAGTATTCTTTTTCCGAGTGTTGCCGCACATCCGCCCGATCGGGTAACAAGCTCAACCTCGCTTTGCTCAAAGCCTCCCTCACTGCCGATAAACATACCTATGTTTTTGAGAGGGGTATCCGAAGCAGTTGACAAAATATCTCCGATACGGCTTCCGCCCATTTCGTAAAAAATTATTGTTTTGTCATTTTCTTTTGTAAGCTCTGCCGCCTGTTCAAACGATACACACGGGCACACCTCGGGGATAATTCCCCTTCTGCTCTGCATTGCGGCTCCGAGTGCGATTTTTTGCCATCTCTCCTGCTTTTTTAAAAGCGATTTCGGGTCGGGTCGGGAAACGCACCGCGCGGATATCATAGGCACTATCCTGCCAACGCCCAGCTCAACGCACTTTTGAATTATAAAATCCATTTTGTCGCCCTTTACAAGAGCCTGATACAGCGTTATACATACGCTCGGCTCGTTTAGGCAGGGTGATTTTGAATTGATTTCAACAGTTACGCTGTCTTGGTCAATTTTTAATATTCTGCACAGGCACTGCGTTTTGTCGGGCGTAACAAGGGTCAGTTCCTCGCCCTCTCTCATACGAAGCACCTTTGAAATGTGTTTTGCGTTTTCTCCCGTTATTATGTGGCTGTCGCCGATTATGTTTTGCTGTGTAAAAAACCAAGCCATATTTAACCTCGATTAACCGTTTAATAATATAAAGCCGCATAGCTTTTTCTTTCGCATTTTACCTATAAATTTTGCTTATAATAAGTATAATAACAAAAAATAAAAGTAATTGCAATAAACACAATAAGATGTTAGAATAATACAATAGGTAAGTTATACATTGAGAAAGGTCATTGCGTTGTCGATGTGCGGCAGATTCGTGCGGATTTTCGACATGAAATTGTTGAAGCTGATACAGCAGTGTAATATAATCAAAAAATAATGTAAATAAACGGCAGGTAAGGAGCTGTTAATATGTTTTCGTTTTCAAAGGATATAGGAATTGATTTAGGTACGGCAAACACCCTTGTGTGCATTAAGGGCAAGGGGATAATACTCAGAGAACCGTCGGTTGTTGCTGTTGATATGAGAAGTGATAATGTGCTTGCGGTAGGTTCTCAGGCAAAGGATATGATAGGCAGAACACCGG
>CALYBM010000083.1 GCA_944412525.1 uncultured Ruminococcus sp.
GGTGGCACAGAGGAATAATGAGCGAAGCTTTTAAAGAAATAATAAGGTTTCTTTTTGAAGATGTAGGCTTAAATCGCATTGAATCCTATCATGACTCCCGCAATCCTCACTCGGGCGATGTGATGAAAAAATGCGGATTGGTGTATGAAGGAACCGCAAGACAGGCGGGTAAAAATATGCAGGGGATTTGTGACAATGTGCATTATGCAATACTTAAAGAGGATTATTTCGCACGGTAAAACCTTTTTACTAAAAGTTTGATATACATTATAATTAAAAATTTGCAGAATGTATATTTAAAATATCTCTGATTTTTACATTTTATTTACTGAATAACATAAAGGAGTTGACTGTTGTGAATTTGCGAATTAACTGCTCGGTGCAGTTATAAATCTGACGGCAGATTGTACCGAGTAATATATGTTGTCAGTTGACTGCACCTTTAGTTTTAAAATTTTTAATATAAAGGAGTAGTTATCAATGAACATAAACAAATTAAAAGAAATGTGGCTTGCCGAGCAGGAGGCGGCTCATATACGCGGCTGGGACTTTTCTCATATTGACGGCAGATATACACAGGAAAACGACCTGCCGTGGAATTATGAGGAAATTGTGCGTTCGTATCTTCAAAAAGATATGCAGCTGCTCGATATAGATACAGGCGGCGGAGAGTTCCTGCTGACTTTGGGTCATCCCTATGAAAACACTTTTGCCACCGAGGGCTATTTGCCTAATGTTTTGCTGTGTGAGCAAAGGCTTCTGCCGCTCGGAATCAAATTCAAAAAGATGAGCGAATATGATAATATGCCGTTTGATGATGATACTTTTGATATAATCATAAACAGGCACGGAAATTATGACGCTTGTGAGCTGTACCGTGTGTTAAAACCAAACGGATTGTTTGTGACACAGCAGGTAGGGTGTAATAACGACAAAGAGCTGATTGAGCTTTTATGTCCTGATCTGCCGAAACCGTTTCCGAAAGCGGCATTAAAAATTCAATCCGAATTGTTAAGCTCTGCGGGATTTAAAATTTTGTGCGGTCAAGAAGCTTACAGACCTATCAATTTCTTTGATGTAGGTGCACTCGTATGGTTTGCAAGAATAATTGAGTGGGAATTCAGAGGTTTTTCCGTTGAAAGCTGTTTTGACAGATTGCTCGAAGTTCAAAGTATTTTAGAACGCAGCGGCTCTGTTGACGGAACTACGCACAGGTATATGATGGTTGCTAAAAAATAAAACTTATGTCCGATCATAATTAACAAGTTACATAACTTTACTCTCAGCGGACTTGGTGTACCGTGTTTTGATTCTTTTATTGCCTGATACCGATTATTAAAAATGATTAATAATTTTTGCATATAAAGATTTGATGAAAATGTTTTCAGCAACACCCCGACAAGTTATGCTTGCGGGGTGTTGTTATAGCATTTGAATAAATTTTTAAGAAAAATGAAACTTTTCGGGGATTAAAAAAGTGTTATATATAAAAGGAGGTGTGGCAATGAACGATTTAACCTGTGACGATGATTGTGTTTTGAGAGCGGTAGACGAATATTCAGACACAATTTACAGGGTCGCCCTAAACATAACAAAAAACTCGGACGACGCATTTGATGTTTGTCAGGATGTTTTTGTCAGACTTATAAAAAACAAGCACAAAATAAAGGACGGCGAACACCTTAAAGCGTGGCTGATACACACGGCTGTGAACTGTTCAAAAAGCTTTGTTACATCGCCTCATATAAGGCGTTGCGTACCGCTTGACGAGGCAGAAAATCAGAGCGTATCGGATGTAACGGGTGATATTGATTTATTTGAAGCCGTTAAGTCCCTTTCGTCCAAGTACAGCGTTGCGGTTTATTTGTTTTATTATGAGGATATGAAGTTGTCCGATATTGCAAAAGTATTGAATATAACGGAATCGGCGGTCAAATCGAGGTTGAGGCGTGCGAGAAAAATGCTTAAACAAATTATTGAAAAGGAGAAAAGTTATGATTGACGACAAGGATTTTGACAAAGAAACATACAAAAATGAAGCCGAAAAAATCAAGCTGAGTAAAAATCAAAAGGATATTTTGCTTGAAAAAATGCGTGAAGCCGACAGAAATTTTAAAGCAGAAACGCCTAAGAAAAATAGGATTTTCTGTTCAGCTTGGATCAGGGCAGTGGCGGCGTCGCTTGCGGTTGCAATTATCGGCGGTGCTTGTTATCTGGGAATTTTAAATTATCATAATAATGATAGTTATAGTGATGAAAATGAACAAATCAACAAAGGCAATATATTTTCAATCACTGCAAACGCGGCTGAAATTGAAAACAATTCTGTCATAGGGATGTTTTCGGGTGTGAACAGCGGTCAGTTTTTAATGAAAGACTTTGAAAATAACTGCGAAATTTACAAAAACAAACTGGGCAAGATTGATTACTTTAACGACTATGAGCTGACTAAGCTCGAAATAAAGGGTACAAACATTGAGAGCGTGGAGTTTAAGTCAAACAAAAAAGGCGTATATTTTGTAATTGAACCGAGCGTGTTTGATGATTATCAGGATGAAACAATAGGCGATGAACAAGATGAACAAATAATATACGGCGACGATTACTATGAAATCAAAAATATTGTTGAAACGGGAGAGTTTGCCGGGTTTGACAAGCTTTCAAACTCACAGTACACCAAAGACGAGTTTGAAGAACATGCCGACGGTTTATACGGCGAATTCTGCGACGGTTTTACCTATGAGATAAAAACGCCGTCTGCAACAGAAAGGGTAATTGAGATAGGAAAGGTAATAAACCTTGTTATTGAAACGGACAGAACAGACAGTGACATTGACGGATGGATGAATGAATACTGTGAGCTGAACGATGAATTGCACACATTAAGAGCGGAATCCCGACAGCAACAGGGTGAGTCCGGAGAAGTTACCGATGAGGAAGAAGAGCTTGACCGTAAAATGCAGGAGTTAAACAATAAAATGGTTAAAAAGACCGTTGACGGAGCAGTAATTGATGTAACGGTGAAGTTTACCGACGGAAGCGTGCAGACTCAGAAAATTGATGTCGGGTTTTATGAGAGCGAGGAAAACAACGACCCATATTTATCAGGTATTACATTCAGTTATGCTCGGTAGTGCTTGAAAAGCTGCGGCGGATATGGTAGAATTAAAGTGTCGCATTATGCAATATTATACAAAAATTCAACCCCGCGAAACCTTGTCGTGGGGTTTTGTTAAAATCGGAGGCAACGGCGGTGAAAGGCGTTAATATTTCTCATACGGGCACCGAAGCTCATAAAGATATGCAGAGACTGTTTGAGTCGCTGGGGACTGTACGCACCTTTAAAAGGGGCGAAATAATTTATCGTCAGGGCGATTTTGCAACGAGCTTTTATTACCTTAAAAAGGGAAGAGTAAGCGTCTTTATGACCTCCGTGGACGGTGCGGAAAAAACGCTGAATACTGCGTCAAAAGGCGAACTTTTGGGAGAGGGGGCTTTTTTTGACAAGAAGCCGAGGGTAAGCTCCGCAAAGGCGGTTACGGACTGCGATGTGGTGACTATTGACAGGCAAACGCTTACAAATTTGTTTGCAAAACAGCCGCAGCTTCCTTTTGAGCTTCTCGAAATTCTGGCAAACAGAATCCGTCTTTTGTCTTTCCAGCTTGATTCAATGACATTTTTGCAGGCGGACGCACGGATTGCACGCTGTATTTTGCAAAACGAAAAAAACGGTGCGGTGTGCCTTACCCATGAGGAAATCGCCTCAGCCGTCGGAGTGTCGAGGGTGACGGTGAGCAAAATTCTCGGAAAACTTGCCCAAAAAGGCGATGTTGCAACAGAATACAGAAAAATAATTATTAAAAACCGAGACGCCCTCGAGGCGATGTCGGTTTTGTGACAGGTATAAAAATATAAAGCCGCGGTAATTTCGGTTCAAAATCCGATTTACTGCGGCTTTTACTTGTTTCTGGGGGCTTTGGGGTGGTAAGCATTTTATATTAATGCAAAAAAATCCTAAAAATCTTTTGGCATATTTTATATAGCTTTTAATCAGGCGTTAGTATAACTGCATTTATTTTTCGCTCTGATAAAAAACGCAGGTAAATTTAGTTCCCTTGCCTATTTGTGAGTCGGCGTATATACTGCCGCCCCTTTTTTCGATAATCGTTTTCGAGAGAGCAAGCCCTATGCCCACGCTGTTTTCGTCGGAATTTTTGCCCTTGTAAAACCTCTCGAAAATATGAGGGAGGTCGCTTTTGTCGATTCCTCTGCCGTTGTCAGTGACTGTTATTTTTACGCAAAGCGAGGTTTTTTCCGCTTTCAGCTTTACAAAACCGCCCTCGTCCGTATGCTCGATGCAGTTTTTCACAATGTTTGTAATAGCTTCGCAAAGCCACTTGAAGTCGCATTTCAAGGTGAGGCTTGGAGCACATTCATAACTTACCGCAACGCCCTTGATTTCCGCAGGAACGGCGGTGTTCTTTATACACTCGCAGAAGATTTTTTCAACGCTTTCCTGCTTGTACTTAAAGCGGATAGAGTTTGCGTCAAGCTTTGAAAGCTTCAGAATGGACTGAACAAGAAAACTGATACCGTTTGTGCTTCGTCTTATATCGTTTAAAAACTCGCGGCGTATGTCGTAGGGCATATTTTCGTCCTCGATGATGTTGTCGAGCAAAACCATAATTGATGTCAGCGGAGTTTTCAGCTGATGTGAAATATCGGACAGCGACTGCTTGAGATTTTCTTTGTCCTTTTGCGAATTGTCCGACTGCTCCCTGAGCATTACGGTTGTTTTGTATATTTCGCTTTTCAGCAGGGACATTTCATCTTCGGTATTTGTTTTTAATTCGAGGTCGTAATCATGTTGATTTATTTTTCTCAGATAAAGTGCAAGCTTTTCCGACTCGGTTTTCTGCTTTTTGCAATAGATGAGGAAAACAGCGGTAAGCACAAGACAGGAAGCCGCACATATCACCGTGTTTATGGCTGTAACCGACCATGACACGCCGTAGTTTTTGTAAACCGCCCAGTCGTTTTCAAGGTCAATTCCGTATTTTTCAAGACTGCCGCCATAATTATTTTTGTCGGTGTCGTCGTTGAGGATTTTTGCAAGCTCTCTTTGTGAAACTTCGGGATACTTACGCTGTACAGCTCCCAGTATTTGAGCTGCCGCTTGGTTTGTATTATCTCTGATTTTTTCAAGCTCAAGGCAGGATGTCACGGCGGCAGCAGCCGAAAACACCGCTGTAAGCACGAGAAATAAGACTAAAAATTTTTGTGAACGCTTCATTGCTCCTCCAGCCTGTACCCGATGCCCTTTACGGTTTTTATTCGGTCTGTGCCGAGTTTGCGGCGAATACGGCGAATATATACGGTCAGGGTGTTGTCGTTTACATAGTTGCCTGCAATATCCCAGATTTTTTCAAGAATAATTTCCCGTGTGACGGTTTTGCCGCAGCTTCGGGCAAGGATTGAAAAAATTTTATATTCCAGTGCGGTAAGCTCAACTCTTTCGGCGTCCTTAAAGACTTCACGGCTTTCAAGGTCGATTTTTATGTTGCCTGCCGAAATTACGCTTGTTTTTGTTTTGCTTTTTGCCGTGAGTCTGCGTATTCTCGCAAGAAGCTCACGCATTGAAAAAGGCTTTGTTATATAGTCGTCTGCACCGAGGTCAAATGCTTTTACTATGCTGTCTTCGTCGTCAAGTGCGGTAAGAAATATTATGGGAGCAGTGCAAAGCCTGTGAATTTCATCAAAAAGCTCAAAGCCGTTGCCGTCGGGCAGTGTGATATCAATTATTATCACATCAAAATCAAACGGCGACGCACAAAGCGCCTGCGAAAAGCTCTCGCAGAGCGTAACCTCGTATCCGTCCTGCCTGAGGGCGTAAACGATGCCTTTTGATATTGATTTGTTGTCCTCGATAAGAAGAATGTTCATAATAAAACTCCGTGATTATTCGGTTTGTCCCCAAAAGTAATTTGCCGTAAATTAATTATCTATCAATTTACGGCAAGTGTCAACTAAATATTGTCGTTGCGGATTGTTTCTATTATGTTTTGCTTCTGTACCTTTGAAATTGAAAATTTCATAATCATCCAAACAACCGCAAGAACAAACACAACGCTTATCAAAATTGCAAGATACGGAATAGTAAAGCTAAGTTCAGGCTCGGAATACGCTTTGTACATTCCAAAGCATGCAAGCAGTCCGAGGGGAATACCGATAATAAGTGATTTTACTCCGTAGAACAGGCTTTCAAGCCGTATCATTCGGTTAAATTCACGCCTTGTCATGCCTATTGACTTGAGCATAGCAAATTCCTTGCTTCTTAACTGCATATTGGTTGTAATTGTGTTGAAAATGTTTGTAATGCCGATTAGCGAAATAACAATTATAAAGCCGTAGGCAAAAATGCTGATTACGAGAGTGTAGGAGTTCATCATATCCGCCTGTGCCGCAATGTTGCTTACCGAAATATCGGACGAATCGAAACTATCGTAAATGGTTTCCTCAAGCTCATCGGGGTTTTCGGCGTTTATGCAGATTTGAGATTCGGCGGTTTTAATATCAATATTTTCGCAGAAGGTATCGGCACTTACAATCAGGTAAGCTTTGTCGTACAGGTAAAGGTAATCTTCAAGAGCTTCGCAGTTTTCTGCCGTCTTTGCAATTTCAATTTCAAAACGACCTGAGTGTTCGCCGCTTTCAGCGGAGGGAGTTTCAAGCTCCATGCTCTTTACCGCATCCGCTTTAAACATCTCGCCTTTTACGGCGTTGCCTTCGTCATCGTAATAGGTCAGACCGTTTATAATAATTGCTTTATCTTTGGCGTCTTCATAGCTTACGCCCAATTCGTTAAGGGCTTTTTTGTAAAATTCATCATCAAACGCAAGGACGGGAATTTCATCATAATTCGTACCTGAATTATTGTCTAAGTTTTCGGCAATATCGGTTGTGAAAAAATCTTCCGTTTTTTTGTCACCGTTTATATTGTCTATATTCAGATAGGCGTTATAGGACATTATTTGATTTTCAATTCCGTCAAAAGAAGCTATTTTGTCGTAAACCGAGTTAAACTCTTTGTATGAGTCGTAGCTTCCGCCCGAATTGTATATGCTCAGGTTGTATCCTATTTCGTAATAATATTTTTGGCTGTATGTTGTTCCGTACTGAATAAAGCTTGAAACGGAGATAAACACGGCGACGCTCACCACGATTGATATTACGGTTGTGCGGTATTTTTTCTTGCTTCTTTTAAGATTTTTGTAAGCAATTTCTCCGCCTGTACCGAAAAGCTTTTTTATAAATTTTGGGGAATTGTAGGCTTTGGGCTTTTTCTTGATTTTTATGTCAAGGTTTCCTCTTACGGCGTCTATGGGGGAGATTTTAGAGGCTCTCAAGGCACTGCCCAGAGTTGAAAGAAGTATGGTTGCCATTGAAAGCACCGCGGCGATTATTACTGCACCAAACGGAACGCTGTACACAAACGAAACGCCGTTAAGCGAATCTGCGAGCAGAACATTTATTATTGCAATTAAAACGGCAACAACGCCCACTCCGAGCAGTATGCCCAGCGGTATGCCGATGAGTGCAAGCACAAAGCCCTCAAACAGCACATTGTGCCGTATCTGTCTTGAGGTTGCTCCGATTGAAGAAAGCATTCCGTACAGTCTTGTTTTCTCGGTGATTGAAATTGCAAAGCTGTTGCGTATTGCAAAAACGCTTGCGATTATAACTATACCTATAATAATGGCGGCAAGCCTGTATAGAACCGAGAGCGTGGAATCGCTTACGGCATAGCCCTTGTAGGACAGGAGAGATGTGTTAACATCAAAGCTGTCATACTTAGTTTCGGCAACATCTGACGAGTAGTCAATATAAGCTTTTACATCTTCCTCTGAAATACCCGTGATTTGAGATGAGGTTTTGAGGTAATGTTTTTCGCCGTCTTCCGTAAATTTTATGATAAGACTTGCATTGTCGGAAAGATTTGACGCATCCGCCGCAGTAAATACGGTAGTTATTGCGTTGCAGTACCAGTTATTAAGCGTACGGCTGTGGTATTCGCCGAGAATACCTACGATTTTATAAGTGTGTTTTGACTGAACATCAAAGCTTTCGTCAACCGACACGGTTTCATATTGACCGTCGCTTACTTCCTTTACTGTTTCACCGTAGTTATTTTCAAGCGGTATAGCTTCGCCGTCTGAGGTCTTTCTTTCTCCGATTTCAAGGGTCAGAGTGTCGCCGACTTTGTATTCTTCGATCGAGTTTTCGATAAATTCTTGGGTGAGCACAAGCTCCGAGCTGTTCTGCGGGTATCTTCCGCTTTCAAGAGGGAGTTTAAAGCAGTCGGTAAATGCCTGTGTGCCCAGCGATTGAATATAAACATAAGGCCGTGTGGAAGTTTTGGGAGCGGGAGTTTTAGCAAGTCCCGCGCTGTCTTTTACAAATACCTGTGAAACATTTCTGTTTGCGCTGATGTCATCTATGTCGCTTGATGTGATGTTTCCGTTTAGCATCAGGTCGTAGTCGCCCGAATAATTAATCTCTGCGTTTAGCATCGTTTGCTGTCCGCTTGACGCAACGCCCGCAACAACCGTTATCAGAGCGGCGGAGAGCAGTATGCCTATTATCGTGACAACGGTGCGGCTTTTGTTGAGTCTTAAATTTTTGAGTGAGAGTTTGTTAAGTGCGTTCACGCTCACACCTCCTCAACGATTTTTCCGTCGCTTATCGTGATTATCCTGTCTGCCTGTTTTGCCAGCTCCAAATCGTGAGTAATCATGATGATTGTCTGATTGTAGATTTTGTTGGACATTTTAAGCAGGTTCATAATGTCAACCGACGCTTTTGAGTCGAGGTTACCTGTCGGTTCATCGGCAAGCACGAGGGTAGGATTGCCGATTAGTGCACGGGCAATGGAGGTGCGTTGCTGCTGACCTCCCGAAAGTTCATTCGGCAGGTGTTTTCTCCTTGCTCTCAGACCGAAAGTGTCCAGAATTTCGTTAAGGTGAGCTTTGTCTACGGGCTTTTTGTCGAGGTCGCATGGTAAAGTGATGTTTTCTTCCACCGTCAAAATCGGAATGAGGTTGTAAAACTGATATACAATGCCGATTTGTCTTCTGCGGAAAATTGCCAGCTTGTCGGTGTTCATTTGAGTTATATCGTTGCCGTCAATAAAAATCTTGCCGCTTGTGGGTCTGTCAACTCCGCCGATGAGATGAAGCAGGGTGGATTTTCCGCTTCCGCTTGCACCGACGATTGCCACAAATTCGCCTTTTTCGACTGTCAGCGATATGTTGTCAACGGCACAAACTTTGCTTTCACCCTCTCCGTATGTTTTTACAAGATTTTCTACTCTTAATATTTCCATAGGTTTCCTCCGAGTTATAATAGATTTACATTGATTTAAAAGACTGACAATGACTCTCCGAACAGTCTTGCCGAGCTTTCGGGTTGATTATAATAATTCAAAGTGACTCTAAAGTGACACAAGTAATATTTTTGTGCGGAGGGGTTGGAAACATAATTTACCTTGACAATAATGTGTGCCGTGCTATAATTTGGGTGTGTTAATAAAGCACATTTGTGCAAAGGCGTTTACGGACGGATTTTATCTGTCTGAAATTGTTTTTGCGGGATTTTGTATAATATCAGGTTATTTTGAAGAAAGACAACTTAAATACAGGTAATAAAATGCAGAAAAACGATTCACATAATCTTGTGCGTTATCATCTTATTGACGCATTAAGAGGATTTGCGCTTGTCAATATGGTTCTGTTCCATATGATGTACGACATATTTTTTATTTTTGAAGCCGACACAAACTGGATTTTCAGTCCGATTACTGCTGTGTGGGAGCGGTTTATTTGCTGTTCGTTTATAATTTTGTCGGGCGTTTCTTTAAATTTTTCAAAAAAACCGTTAAAAAGAGGGATAATTTTAAATCTTCTCGGCTTTTTGATTACGGCTGTAACGGTGATTTTTATTCCGAGTCAGGCAATTTGGTTCGGAATACTCAATTTTCTCGGCTGCGCAATGATAATTGTCCATGTGTTAAAAAGCTTTCTTGATAATGTAGGGTTTGTTCAAGGTTTTGTTTTTTCATTAATTGCTTTTGCGCTTTTTTACGGCGTGCCGGACGGATATATCGGATTTTTTGCCGCCGAGGTTTTTAAGCTCCCCGATTTTTTATACAGCTTAGACGCTCTTGCGTTTATCGGGCTTCAGTCGCCGGAATTTTACTCAACCGACTATTTTCCTCTTGTGCCGTGGGTGTTTTTGTTCTTTGCGGGATATTTTGCATGGCGATTCGTCAAAGAACACGGAGCAGAAAGGCTTTTTGTGAGAAAAATTCCGTTCTTTGACTTTGCGGGACGGCACAGCCTTTTAATCTATATAGTTCATCAGCCTGTTATTATGGGAATTTTGGCTGTTGTTTTTTATTTTGTAAATATATAACAAAAGGAAACGAGCTGACACAGGGGGAGAGTGTCAGCTCGTTTCGCAGAGAGAGTATATTTTAAGAAGAAAGATTTAACAAACTTTCGTAGCTTGTAGATTTTGCAGAAGTTTAATTATTATTCTGATGGGTGTTTCATTTTTTTGAAACTGATACGGTATCAAGCTGATTGCACAAATCAAGGCTGTATACCATATTATCTTTTGCGACCATTGTAATCGGCATTTTCGGCATAAGCTTGTTGAGCATTACAATAAAGCTTTTGTCGCCGCCGTCGTGCATTCCGGTTACCAAACGAATAACTCCGTTTTCATTTGAAAATTCGGCAGCCGCCTTCGGAGCGTTTTCGTGGAACAGCACGGTCATATCCGCACCTGCTTCCTTTGAAACAAGGTAAAGATATTCGATCTGATCGCTTACTTTCGTGTAGTCGCTTGTCGGCTTTAGGATACTCAGTACCCTAAGCTCGCACCCTGAGTCATCGGCAAGCTTTTTTGCTGTATTGATTATCCTGTCGCAGTCATACTGGCTTGTAACACAGGCAAGTACCGACGACTTTTGGTTTTTCATTTGTGTCACCTCCTTTTGTTGTTGTGCCTATATAATACAGGGCGATTTTGAAAGGTATATATTGTTAATGTGAATTTGCAGTGAATTTTTGGAAAAATTTAAAAACACAAATTAAAAATAGCTTGTGAGAATATATGAGTATAAAAGAGAAAATGAAAGAAAAATAAAGAGCTGCAAGGAGTAAATTAATTTTTTTCAAAAAAGTGTTGACTTTGCGTAAAATATATACTATAATCATACCTGCACGAAAAAAAGTAAAAGTCAGGAGGAAATAATATGTCGACATATTTGGCTAAGAAAAGCGAAATCGAGCGCAGCTGGTATGTAATTGACGCAGCAGGCAAGCCCCTCGGCAGAGTAGCAGCTCAGGCAGCAACTCTTTTAAGAGGTAAGCACAAGGCTACTTTTACACCCAATGTTGACTGCGGCGATCATGTTATTATTATTAATTGTAAGGATGCTGTTTTGACAGGCAACAAGCTTGTTCAGAAGAAATGGCAGCGTCACACAGGCTATATCGGCCACTTAAAGGAAACCCGTTATGATACACTTATGGCAACAAAGCCCGAAAAGGCTATGGAGCTTGCTGTTAAGGGTATGCTTCCGAAGAACACACTCGGCAGAAACGCACTTTTGAGATTAAGACTTTTTGCCGGTGCAGAACACAACCATCAGGCTCAGAAGCCCGAAACGGTTGAAGCTTAAGAAGGAGGCAGAATATAATGTACGATAAGACACCTTATTTTTACGGTACAGGCAGAAGAAAAAGCTCTGTTGCAAGAGTAAGACTTTATCAGGGCACAGGAAAAATCACAATCAATGACCGTGACATCGACGATTATTTCGGTCTTGAAACTCTCAAGCTCATTGTAAGACAGCCTCTTGCTTTGACTGAGACAGACGAGAAGTTTGATGTTGTTTGCAGAGTAGCAGGCGGCGGCGTTACAGGCCAGGCCGGTGCTATCCGTCACGGCATTTCAAGAGCGCTTCTTCAGTATGACACGGAAAACCTCCGCTCAAAGCTCAAGAAGGCAGGCTTCCTCACCCGTGACCCGAGAATGAAAGAGCGTAAGAAGTACGGCCTCAAAGCAGCTCGTCGTGCTCCCCAGTTCTCAAAGAGATAATTTTATTTTGTTTCAGATTTATCCCGAAGACTTGTTCTTCGGGATTTTTGAGTTATTTGTAAATTGTTATTGTAAAACTTAAAATAAAGGTGTGGATATAATGGCAACGACTGGTTTAGGTATAATAATTATTATATTGTTTTTATTAATGATCTTTTATAAATCAACTCTACATATAAAACAATGTGATAGAAATTATTTATGTGTTGAAAAATCAAATTCGGTCAAGGCTATTTGTGCAATTTCAGTAATGCTTCATCATATAACTAATGAAGTGTATTGTGGAATTTTGTATTTGCCGTTTCAAATGATCGGATATCTTATGGTAGCCGTGTTCTTCTTCTATTCCGGATATGGAATTATGTATTCGTATAAAACAAAAGAAAAGTATATGGAAAATTTTTTGAAAAGAAGAATATTGACTGTTTTAATACCATATCTTATTGCTATTATTATATATGTACTAATAAAATCATTTTTCTATGGATTCAATATAATAAATATATTAAATTCTTTCATATCCGGATCACCTATTGCAAATAATTCTTGGTTTGTGGTTTCTTTATTGATATTATACATTATTTTTTGGCTATCTTTTAGATGGACAAAAAACCAAAAGTTATCGTGGGTTGTGTTTTTAATATTATTTTTAGTGTATTTTATAAGTTATAGATTTGTATATTGGAGTCCTACTCTTATTGCTTTCTTAGCAGGTATGATATGGAGTTACTTTAAGGAACAAATGGATTTGTTTCTTTTTAAATATAATATTTTTGTTTTATCTTCTCTGTTCTTATGTTTTGTTGTTTTCTTTGTATTAAAGCTTAAGTTTAATTCTGGCATATCAGAGAGCGTTATTCAGGTATTTAGTTCCTTGTTTTTTGCTCCTTTGGTAATTTGTTTACAAACGAGAATTACTCTTAATAACAAAATATTAGCTTTTTTGTCAAGAATATCTTTTGAAATATACCTTTATCATGGATTGGCAATATTTTTGATTAAAAAAACACCTATATTTGAGTGTAATTGTAATATGTTTTTACTGTCTGTTAGTATAATGACTATTGTTGTCTCGATAGTAATGAGCTATTTAAATAAAATGATTATAAAGAAAATATCTGTTAAAAATAAGTAATAATAAATAATTACTTATAAACAAAATAGCAAAAACAAAGGGGCTGTTCGTGCGAACAGCCCTAAATTTTTAAGGTTTTTATTCGATTGCGCTGTCGAGGTATTCCATAAGCTCCTCGTCGTCCTTTTTTTGCTTATCCTTAACAATAAAGAAAGCGGTCAGCGCAGCGGAAAGAGCAGCCACGGCTGAGATGATACCGATAATCAAAGCGAATTTTTTGTTTTTCATATTGAATCCTCCAGTTCGACAAGGCGTTGACAAGGCTGACGCCGAATTTATAGTAGTAATTTATTATCTGCTGATTGTATAAATATATTCTAAACATTTTTTATAAAAATGTCAACATAAAAACAAAAAAAGCAGAGAAAATCTCTGCTTTAAGTGCAAAATATTCGCTGACCTTACATCAAGCCGATGCGTTGAGTCTTTTAGCAAGAGAAGACTTGCTTCTTGCTGCTTTATTCTTATGAATAATACCCTTAGCTGTTGCCTGGTCAATTTTCTTGATAGCAAGACGAACTGCCTCTGTTTTGTTGTCAGCGTTAGTGTCAACTGCGATATAAGCCTTCTTAATTGCTGTTCTCAAAGCTGATCTTGTAGCCTTGTTGCGAGCTGTTTTAGTAGCGATAACCTTTACACGCTTTTTTGCAGATTTAATGTTTGGCATTGTCCCACCTCCTTAAAATATCGGTCATATGGGTATTATAATACCACAAAAGCATATAAAACGCAAGTGTTTTTCAAAAAAAACTGCGAATTTTCGCAGAATTTAAGCAAAAACTTTT
>CALYBM010000084.1 GCA_944412525.1 uncultured Ruminococcus sp.
GGCACAGCGTTGCATTGCTTAAAAAATCTTACAATCAGTATAATTTAACATATATTGTATAAAATAGTAATGCATAACTCAAGAAAGGCGGTTTAATAATGACTCCAAGCTTAAAGCTGATGCCCAACTACGACGGCTCGTATGATTTATGGATTGAATATTCCAGAAACGATGTTGAATTTGCAGAGGAATTTGATGTTAAAAAAGAGATAAAAACAAATTCTCAGAAAATCCTTGAAACAGCGCTCGCCTATTCAAAACGGGTAAAGATAAAGAGTGTAAAAATACTTGTGTCGGGAGCGCTTATAGCTACCGTAGCATTTTCGTCTTTTATAAGCGCATTTGCCGGCAACGACAGGTATTCAATGGGTTATCTTTACAGCGGAACGGATATTCAGCAGATTGAATATGTCAATCAGACGAACAACGCGCTTGACGTAGTATCGCCCAGTTATTTTGACATTCGTGAGGACGGAAGCCTGAAGCTCAATTACCTCAGCCCGTATTTTATAAAAACAATGCACGACAAAGGTATTAAGGTTGTGCCGTTTTTGAGCAACCATTGGAACAGAACCGCGGGAATAAACGCGCTCAAAAATGTTGAGTTGCTGTCAACGCAAATTGCCGAATATGTAAAGGAATATGACCTTGACGGCGTTAATGTAGATATAGAAAATGTCACGCATGAGCAAAGGGATCAATATACAAAGCTTGTACGGCTTCTGCGTGAGAAAATTCCCGCCGATAAGGAAATCTCCGTTGCCGTTGCCGCAAATCCGAACAACTGGCAGACAGGCTGGCACGGCTCATATGATTACACCGCTCTGGCGCAGTATGCCGACCACTTGCTTGTAATGGCGTATGATGAGCATTACGAGGGAGGAGATGCAGGTTCGGTTGCGGGAATTGATTTTGTGGAAAACTCAATAAAATACGCTCTTAGCAAAACATCGTCAGATAAAATCGTAATCGGCATACCTTTTTACGGCCGTGTATGGAGCCTTGACAGCAATCGAATCGTCGGCAAGGGTGTAAGCAGTAAAACCATACAGCAAATCCTAAAAAACTGCGAATCAACAGTGACCTACGATGAAAAAAGTCAGTCTGTTAAGGCGGAGTTTACGGTAACAAAGCAAAGCGGCAATTTTACTGTCGGCGGAGATTTTGTATTAGAGCCGGGAAAATATGTTGTATGGTATGAAGATGACCGTTCGTATCAAAGCAAACTCAGCCTTATCAATAAGTATAACCTAAAGGGAGCGGGAGCATGGTCATTGGGACAGGAGGATATTTCCGTATGGGAACATTATGAAGCGTGGCTGAACGGAGATGATGACGCCGATACGGAAGCTTCGGAGCCTACCGCCCCGACGGTTTCTCAGCCGACCGTACCGACTGTTCCGACAGTTACCGAGCCGACGTCTCCGAGCAACCCGACCGAGCCGACAAGTCCTACCGTCTCCGAACCGTCAAAACCTGCGCAGGAAAATTATACAGAAGCTTGGATTGCCGAGAACCAAACTAGAGTATCCGTATATAAAAATTCAAACCTCAGGGGCAAGATTATCGGATATGTATCGGGAGGCACTAAAGTTTCGGTATCAAAAAAATCCGACACCGTTTACAAGATAAAGCTTTCCGACGGGCAGGAGGGATATATTGCCTCGCATTATCTCACTTTTGAAAAAAATCCCGACACATCTGTGCCGCAGGAACCGTCGGAGGAATATTTTATCTACGAGGTAAAATCGGGCGATACGCTCTGGAGAATTTCTCAGCAGTATTTGGGAAGCGGAAGCAGATACACGGAAATTATGAAGCTAAACGACCTTAAAAGCGAGATAATATACGCAGGTATGAAATTAAAAATTCCTGTATTCCAAAACAGCGACCCCGAAGCCGAAGAGACTTTCAGAGAATACACAGTAAAAAAAGGCGACACCCTCTGGAAAATAGCAAAGTCAAAGCTCGGCTCAGGCGACCGCTACACGGAAATCATTGTCCTCAACCGCCTTACAGGCACAACAATCTACGCAGGACAGGTCTTAAAACTGCCGAATAATTAAATTAACTTGAAAACAGAGCAAATATAATAAGCAATTTTTAATAAAAAAACAAGCTTTCTCACGGTGGTATGTTATTTTCCGCCGTGAGAAAGTGTCTTGTTTCGTAAATAATTTTCTGAATAAACGAAAGAAAAATCCATATATTTTATGTTATATAAAAACATACAGTATTACTGGTTGATTTTAGAAAACGCTGTGTTATAATAGCGGTAAGAACAATAGCGATTATCAGTTTTATCTGATGCCGTCAGCGAGTCGCTGCCGGTTTGCATTTGACAAATGCACAGCACGGCAAACTCTGTCGCCGTAATTAGGGCAAACTTCGTTTGCAAAAAATACGGCTTCCATAGTTAGCATACAAATTGTATTGTTCTTAATAAGCTCAAAGAGAGGGTAGCACATATGATTATATACAGAGAGTTATCCTCTCTTGAAGCGGATTTAAGGTTTAAAGCAAAAACCCTTTACGCAATCAGTAATAATATATCGGCGCATTATAAAAAAGTTAAAATCCGCAAAAAACACGGCGGAACAAGAACGCTTTACATACCTGACGAAATATTAAAAAAGGTTCAGCGAAGAATTAACAAGATTATATTATCGCTTTTTCCCGTTTCACCTTATGCAACGGCGTATGTTTACGGAGGCGGAATCAAGAAAAATGCGTTGCCTCATTTAAACAAATCTCAGATTCTGAAACTGGATATATATAAATTCTTTGATTCGGTCACTTATTCGGATATAAAATCCAAAGTGTTTAATTCAAAAATGTTTTCCGAGCAAAACAGAATCTTGCTCACAAACCTTTGCTTTACTAATGATGCTTTGCCTCAGGGCGCACCTACATCTCCGACTATATCAAACATATTGCTTTATGATTTTGATGTGGCTGTCGGCACTTGGTGCAAAGAGCGGAAAATTACCTATACACGCTACTGTGATGATATGACATTTTCGGGAAGTTTCAATGTTAATGAAACGGTTAATTTTGTAAGAGAAAAATTGAAAGAAAACGGATTTTTGCTTAAAAAAGAGAAAACCTTAACTGCAAATCAATCTCACAGACAGTCGGTTACTGGGGTTATTGTTAATTCTGAATTAAATGTGCCGATTGAATACAGAAAGAAACTGCGTCAGGAGCTTTATTACTGCAAAAAATTCGGTATTGAATCTCATCTTGAACACATAGGCTCTGATTTTTCAAGGGGAAAATTTATAAATCATATGCTCGGTAAAATCAGGTATGTTTTATATATAAATCCGACGGATGAAAAAATGAAAGAATATAAAGATTGGCTGATAAATGAGAAACAGAATTAAAGGAATAATTAAAAGATGAAATTGATATTTCAGTTTAGCGTATAACGGATGAGCTTTGACGGGTTAAAGTATGAATTAACAGGTGACAGACAGTATTTAACCACGATTTATAGCTTATAAATTTTTGAGCCGCAGCAAAATTAAAAGAAGCCGCACAAGCGACTTCCCTTTTTTGGTGCAGGTAACAGGACTTGAACCTGCATGAAATTGCTTTCACATGGACCTGAACCATGCGCGTCTGCCAATTCCGCCATACCTGCAAATATTAAACTTTTGCCCCTTAATTTTACACGGTGGAGCTACCGAAGCGGGGAACATATCCTAATCCGCAAATTTGTACTTGAAAAAGGCTTCAGCCAATTCAATACAGCCATAATATTATAGCAAATTAAAAATTAATTGTCAAATTCAAAAATATATATTTTTATAAGTTTTTGGAAATGATAAGTACAAAGTAATCAAATTTATTGCGCGGAAAAACATATTATTTGAGATATAAGAGAATTTTTAAAAAACTTAAAAAAGGTATTGACAAAATCTGTGTGAATAGATATAATATAAAGGCTGATTTAAACAGCTACAGTAGTTTAGAACTGCGCCAATAGCTCAGCTGGATAGAGCAACTGCCTTCTAAGCAGTAGGTCAGGGGTTCGAGTCCCTTTTGGCGCGCCATATGGTGGGATTAGCGTAGTTGGTTAACGCGCCAGTTTGTGGCACTGGAGACCGACGGTTCGAATCCGTCATTCCACCCCATTTGACTCATTAGCTCAGTTGGCAGAGCACTTGACTTTTAATCAAGGTGTCCGGAGTTCGAATCTCCGATGGGTCACCACAAGCCGCTAAAGATATTTACCTTTGGCGGCTTTACTTCTATATTGGGCCGTCGCCAAGCGGTAAGGCAACGGACTTTGACTCCGTCACCCGTGGGTTCGAATCCCGCCGGCCCAGCCAGTCGAGTGCCTTGACACGCAGACCGCGTTCGGGGCATTCTTCTTTTTTAAGTTAATTTCTCGCGTTAGTTGATGTGACATCTTTTTTATAACCTGTTGACATTTTTTGATATATATAATTTATTATGTAATTTGCGTCCGCCTTTGTGCGGACTTTTTATTTTGCAAAAATAATCAACCAAAATTTAAATCCATTATATTTACGGCAGCTCATAATTAACTGTAAAAATAATTTTGCAAGCTGTTTAAGCTTATAAATTTCACCGTAAGCAAAGTCTATTGATAAAGATAAAGAATGTGTTTTTAATTAAACCCGATATTATCAATTTCAGTACCGTAAAATATATTGAGACAGAGTAAATCTGCCTTTTAATTTATATAATCCAATATACCGCCTATGCGATAATCCTATAATGATTTTACGGTCAAACCAAAGCTGTATTAAAAAATATTTTTATCTATCTGATTTTTTTATGCGTAAATTTATAATCAGATTACGGTTTAATATCCGTAAGATACATCAGTTTGTTAAAACCGTACACAATATTTGAAATATTTTGTAAAAAAATATGAATAACTATTGACAAATGTGTCTACAAGTTGTAGACTAAAAATGTAAATATAAACGCAATGAGGTGTGATGAAATGAAAAATACAAAACTTGGCGTTGTTGAAGCTCGATTTGCAGACATAATATGGGAAAATGAGCCTCTTACGACAGCAGAGCTTATAAAGTTGTGTCAAAATAAGCTTAACTGGAAACGCACAACAACATACACGGTGCTGAAAAGGCTCTCCGAGAGAGGAATTTTTCAGAATGATGACGGAGCCGTAACATCTCTTATTTCAAAAGACGACTTTTATTCAATGCAGAGCGAACAATTTATTGATGAGACTTTTAACGGTTCTCTGCCTGCGTTTTTTGCGGCGTTTACGTCAAAAAAGAAATTATCAAAGAAAGACATATCCGAAATAAAAAAACTTATTGATTCATATGAAGGGGAATAATTATGGATAATATTGTAAGTACACTGCTTGACATGAGCTTTTCTGCGTCTGTTCTTATAATTGCCGTACTTTTTCTGCGGCTGCTTTTTAAACGCGCACCCAAGTGGATCAACTGTCTGCTGTGGCTGCTTGTTGCGGTTCGCCTTGCGGTTCCTTTTTCACTTGAATCACCGTTAAGCTTAATTCCAAGCAAGCAGACGCTTGAGAGCGTGAACAAAACATCGCCCGTTTACTTTGATTATTCAAATTTACATATTGAGTCAGCCTCGGATTCCGTAAGTACAGCAAATATATTTTGCTTTGTATGGCTTTTCGGCGCGGCGGCTATGCTGTTGTATATGCTTATAAGTTATTTGCAGTTAAGACGCAGAGTGAGCGAAAAAATCAGATTAAGAGATAATATTTGGCTCTGCGACCAAATTAAAACTCCGTTTGTTTTCGGTATTATCAGACCTCAGATCTATTTGCCGACAAATCTTTCGGATGATGAAAAGGAATATGTTATTGCACACGAACTCGCACATATGAAGCGCGGAGATAATATATGGAAACCGCTGGGATATTTGATTTTGAGTGTTCATTGGTTTAATCCTCTCTGCTGGCTTGCTTTTTGGCTTTGTACAAAGGATATTGAGCTTGCGTGCGATGAGCGTGTAATTAAAAATTATGACGCGGCAAATAAAAGGCGCTATTCATCGGCGCTTCTGTCTTGCAGTGTTGAAAAGCATATGCTCTCTGCCTGTCCGTTTTCGCTCGATGAGAGCGGTTTAAAAAACAGAATAAAAAGTGTTTTGAATTATAAAAAGCCCGCATTGTGGATAATAATTGCGGCGCTTGTCATTTGCACTGCAACAGCTGTGTTGTTTCTGACAAATCCAGAATCACAGCCGCCTAAAGCTGTTAATAAAAATGAAACGTCGGCTGTCAGCGATACTACGGTACCTAAAACCTCGGCTGAGCCTCAAACTACCGAGCCTGTAACAACTGAGCCTGAGACGACCCAGCCTCCGACTACCGAGCCCGTTACAACCGAGCCTAAGGAGACTTCGGAAATCTCAGAAACTCCCGAAGATAGTTACAATGATTACGGCAGTTATGAGAATTACAACGAGGATTCTTATTATGAAGACAGCTATGACGACAGTTATTATGAGGATGATGAACCTGTGGGTATAGTTGAAATTCAGGAGTTCCCCGGTTTGGATCATGAATTTACAATCCCTCCGGTTGAATTTTACGGTCAAAGCTACTCCGAGATAACACCGCATAATGATATGTCGGAATTTGATGATGTAATGCGCTGGGATCTTAGTTGACAGACAGAAAATAAAATAATTTAAACTTTTATCTCCTGCGGCGGACTTTCTGTAATTTTAATAAATTTGTTTGCCGATAAAGAAAGGAATAAAAATATGATTAAGCGAAATATATTAAGTACTATTCTTTTAATTATCGCAGTAATAAATTTGACTTTTGTAATTTTGCAGTGCTTTTCTTTTAGGTATCCCAATGTATACAGTTTTGTATATCTTACAATATTGTTCTTGCTTGCGGCACTTACGGCAATACTGTCAATAACAGGCGCTTTTATAAGCAGATTCGCAAAAAAATATGTCATTGCGCTTGTATGCGTTTTGATTGTTTTTTCTATTCCCGTAAGTATGTGGTCAATGTTCTTTTGGAAATTTTGTCCGCCGCTTTATTCGCAGACTGACGACATCAACAATTACCTGAAGACTGATAAATATGTTGAGGAGTATTCACCTCTCGGTATTTTTCCCGATGAAATTCCCAAGTCAGCCCGTAACACCGAGTATTTTTATCGTTACCGCCATATGGTAGAGGCTGATTATGATATTTACTTAAAGCTTAATTTGTCAAAATCGGATTTTGACGCTGAAAGAAACCGCATTAAGGCAGAATATCCCGATGTGGAAATCGTAGATATGAAAAATTCAACGGAGGAATACAGAGTTAAGTATGAGCATAACAGGAGCTATTCATATAAATTGGCAATATTCTCCGAGTCCGATTATTCGGTTGTATATACGGCGTCATATTCACTTGAGGGTGATACGGTGGGAGATGTGCCGTATTTTAAAGAGATTATGCAGCATCAAGATTATTCGGCGTTTGAGGGCTTAAAAAATGAATAAAATGTTTCGTAAGCACTGCGTTATACTTCAAGTTATCGGCGTAGTATTGTTTTTCATATGTTATATACTCACAATGTTAAATGTAATAGACCCGTACGACAAGATCTTAAACGGAATAACAGTCTTTGTATCGGGTGTTATTTGTCTGTCATATTACTTTTATATTTATTACAAATTTTTATATTATAATTATCAAGACGAAAGTAAGATAATCAGTCAGAAAAGCTGTATTTTTTCGGTGGTTTTGTATTTTGTAGTTTGTTTGTCAACAATCCCCTTAATGCTTTTGTTTTCCGGAGTTCATTTATCCGTGGGAGTGATGTTTGCAGGCGCCGCACTTACAATAGCGGCAAAAACGGTTATTATCCGTCTTGAGCAAAGCGAAAGAAACCGAATCGGCTATGTCAGAAACTATACTTACATAATTTATCTGCTCACTGTGTGGAAAAATGTAGTCTTTGCAGGTATGTTTTTGTTAGCCGTTGTAAATATATTTTTCCCGTTTTTGGATTACAAACCGTAATTATCTATCAATTTGATAAGTGAGAATATCAGAATGAAAAATACAAAAATAAAATACATTTTAATTTTCCTGTTACAAATAATCTTGGTTGTTTTATTAGGGATAATTGTTAACTTAATTAATGTGCATATTTTTATAAAGCTTGTTATATACATTTTGCTCGTTCCGATAATTTTACAGACGGCGAAAATTTTGTACAACCTGTTTGACATAAGTCTAAAGCCGATCATCTTGATAGATTTTGTGCTGTTGGGTATTTCTTATTTATCCGTAACAGACCGAAACGCAAATTCGGTAACAAGCTCAACCCACATCGGCAATCTAAATCCGTTCAGATACAGAGGATATTATCTGGATACCGAAACGGGACTGTACTATTTCATCAGCCGCTGATATGACCGCATACATCATTGTTTGGGAATATGCCGATTTATTTTATAGAGAAAGAAGTAATTACTATGATGTACGATTTTATCAGGGCAGTAATTTCTGTAATTATATTAATATCAGCGTATTTTGTATTTAAAATCATCAGAAAGAAATTTCCGAAAAAGAAAATAACAAATAATGAAAAATCCCGCAGACTGATTACGGGCTCTAAGGAAAAGGCTGTCAGAAAGCATTTTGCGGGAAAAATATTGTTAGTTTTATTTTTATATTCGATAATTTTATTTATATTGGTTTGTATTCCATTTGAAAATTTATTTGTAAATTTTTCATCGCCTGAAGATGTTTTTAAATATACAAAACAAGGCAAAATAGATAAGATAATATACGGTGAAAATTCCTGTATGATATATTACAGCGCCGGCGATTCAAACGGTATAACATTTGCACGCAAAGAGGGCTCGTTTTATAAAATTGTACCTTTCAATCAATACAGCATTAATACGATGCTTTCGGAAAACTCTCGTTTTGATCATGTATACACCGAAAATTACTCAGGCGACACATATTACAGCTTGACATTATTTAATAAAAGTTACGATAATATATCTGAGCTTAAAGACAGTATAACAATAACCGATGATTTCAAAACGGAATTTTCCTTGGTAAGGCGTGATGATTACTTTTGGGAGTTTTGCGCTTATGTAAAGGATTACAACGAGGATTATACCGTAAATGTTGAATTTAAATAGGTGTTTTGAGTGTTTATAATATTCTGATTTTACATATAACCATCCGTTGACTTAAACTTAACTTGTAACATATTTTACTGTTGTTTATTATTTGTTTTTGGCATGGCTATAATCTCTTGATGTGTAATTTTAATGCAAACGAGTTATTGGAAAATTGATGATAAGTGCAGATGGGGTGGAATTAATGGGTAAACCAAATGCAATAAAGATAATATCCGTAGTATCAGTCGCTTTTCAGGCTGTATCAATATTAGTGTCTGCAGCAAATTTGATTTATTGTTTTATCACCGCAAGCACTGATTTGTTCATTTTTAGTAATGTCGCCTTTTTTATACCGCAGTACTATATTACTTATGGATTAGGTTTTTGGAACATTATACCATTAGCAATCTTTATTTCAATTACGGTATTTTTGTTCTATAAATCATCATTGATTTTGTTAAATATTAAAAAGGCAAAGAATTATTACGCTGCGCTTAATTTGTTATGGCTTATGTTATGCAACGCATCGTACCTTATGTTTTTTGCGTTTAATACAGCAACTTTATCATATGTTCCGTATTTGTCGTTTGCGAATATTTATATATGGATACTATTTATATATTTATACATGTTTGCAATGCTCAAGAAAAGTCAATTTATGAAAAAGACTGATTTAAAAAATTCAGTTAAAACATATGCCGATGTAAAAAAGTACTCTTATGCAAATTCATTCATTGCGTTGTTTACTGTTTTGCTGGCATTTTGGATGCATTATTTCTCAGATATGCCGTTATCAAACCCAAACGGAACGGATATGAGTTTTTTGGATTTTATGCTTTATCCTGTTTTCTGGGCAATCAATATCGTGCTTTTTGTAATGAATATACTGTCGTATTATAATTTGAAAAAAGCAGGGAAGACAATGCCCGCAAAACACTTTATTTTAAAAATGAATATGTATCAGATTTTTTCATTTGTTGTGTCCGTAGTTTCATTTTATTTAACAGCTTATGTGTTGTTTTAACAGTTTATTCGTTCGTTGATATGAGCATTATTTATCAGTTATATATTTTTAAAATGCCATTTAACGAAATTATAATATTGATGAGTATTGATACTATATGTTTTATAATATTAATTTTTTGTTGCCTAACACTTACGATAGTTTCTTTTATAAAATAATCAATAATACTAATTTGTGCAGCGAATTTTTTTATTTTGAAGGATGCGAAATAATTACCGAAAATCTAAATTCGGTAGATTTAGATAACAGGGTGTATTCTTACGGCGAAATAAAAGATATATTATCGCAAAGACAATATATTATTTTCCTGAAATGCAGTATTTTCCCTGAAAGAAATAACCGATACGACCGTTACCCATCATCATTAGATGAGTTTTTGAAATCAAAAATTAACACAATGGTGTTTATTACAGATACCCGATTTGTTAATATAATAACAAAAGATAAGCAAATTTATGAACAGCTGCTTAATAATGCAAGTAATTACAATTTTTCAGATTTAACGGTTTACAAAAACAGTATAGGAAATAATTTTTTTGATTTTAAATAAGTCAGAATACGTTTTTTGTCTTCAATGTTTTAACACTGACTCTCCGGAGCTTGTTTTTTATAATCATTAATCTAAGTTATTATTATATGCTATAAGGAGAATATTGTGAAATATTTTTTACCTGAATATTTAGACATTTACAGTCCTAATATCACAAATGAGGAAATAGAACAAAAAAATTTAAAATGGGAAAATTCCTGCAAAGAATACAGTAAGTATATACAAAAAAATGCCAGATTATTTCAAAAATCATTTCTAAATGAATACCGCAAAGAGGGATTTCACGATTACAAAATCAAAAATATACATACTGAATTTGAAAATTATAAAAATAAAGAGATAAAAATGAATATTATCGTTCATCTGGAATCAAAAGGAATCGATTATTTTTTGATAAGTAAGGATGTGAAAAATTATTCATCTTCGTTCGATATTGAAATGAAGCATCCTCAATTAATTAATGACTATTTAAACGGAGAATATTATAGAGATGAACAGAGATTATGGCACCATAATTTTTTGTTTGGTTTTTATTTTGAAATTAATATTACTTCTAAAAAGTTCATTTTTAAAAAATCAGAAGATATGAAAAAAGATTATGACCACAGTGATCACTGAAATCCTGCTACTCATCCTCATGATGAAAACGGTGGACATTATCATGATTGGGATTGGCCTGATAATAAACTTGGTGAACAGACGAAGATAGAGGACCTGCCTATGTTCCTATTGTTGGATTAGAGGTGATTGTTGCTTGCAGCATTGGAATAGCCGTTGCAGCAGTAGATGATGCTTTCGGATTTGGTGTATCTTAATGTTAATGGGAGGTTGATCATATGTATGGCATATTTTTTCGAATAAATAGTGCTGATAACATTTTAAAAACCATATATAATAATGTTAACTTAAGAAAATTTGAATGGTATAATATACCGGAGCAAACAGAGTCGTACGGAATTCCTATGTATACAACACTATTTAATCAAAAGTACTATAGTGGTTCAGATTTTTCAAAATGCATTTCAAAAAAACATTTTATTGTCTTTTTAAAGTTGCAAGCATATTTAGATCTTGAAAATTTTAAAGAAATCGTTACTTTAGATGACTTCAGTAAAAGCAAATGCAAATTGATATTATTAATATATGATTGCGAATACGTTGAGGTTTATGCCAAAGATAAAAACATAATTCAATCTGTTTACAGTAATGCGATTAATAATAATTTTTCCAATATTAAATTATTGAAAGATTTCGGCATTACAAGACAAACATTTTGTATATTATAAATATATTGTAGTTTTATACATAATCATAAATGATAATACAGTTATTGGCATTGCAGACGATGTTGCTTTGTCACTCTAATGAATATTATTTGAAATGCACTAACGCAATTAGCTTAACAAAAGGAAATTACACAATGAAAGAAAAACTATTAGAACTGAAAAAAAAGAAAAAATACGTTTCCGTTTACTGTAGTGAAGACAGCGATAAATTTCTCTACGGAAAAATATTGGAGGTAAATGCTGTTGAATTTGCATTACTTATGTTCACTCCTTACGGTGCATACGACGGTATAATTGTAAAAAGCATTGATGAAATAACCCACATAGAATATGATGGTCAATACGATAAGAAAATGCAAAAGATTTTATCAAAGTATATTGAAACAGGAAGTTACGGTATAAACGATTTGTCTATTACAAATTCAATATTACAATTATCTCTGAATCAAAAAAAGATAGTATCTATCGAATTGCTTAACAGCGGATATGATAATGTTGTGGGCTTTGTTGAAGAATTACTCGAAAATAAATGCACAATAAAGTTGGTTGACGAGTATGGATACGAGGACGGTTTCAGTTGTTTCTGTATAGATGATATTTCACAGGTTGTGTTTGACAGCGAAAAAGAATCAACTATTCTCAAGCTTTGGCAGATAAATAAAAGTTTAAGTGCAAATTAGTCTTTTTTAACTGATAATACACACGAGGTGAGTTTAATGAGTAAACCAAAGACAGTAAAGATAACAGCTATATTATTATCTGCTTTTCGGGCTGTATCTGAATCAATATTTTTTATATTACTTACCTCCTGCAATACCGGCGCAGACAGCAAAAAAGAAAAATACACAAAATTTAGCATATAGTTTGGTGAACGCCAAAAAAGAAACTGTATCGTGATAGACTGTGTTTCAAGATAATACTGCTGTGTTGCGGCTGTATATGATGAATTAATTTCCTGTATATGTGCGCCTGAGAACAATGTAATTGAAAACATGCATCTTGTCATAAGAAATATTTTTGATAATTCTGCTTACAATCAGAATGTTGACATAGACTTTTCTTCGGTTGACACTCGTGTAACAGAAGCGGAATTTATTAACGACGGCACACAATTAAGATTTAAGTATTATTCTGGAGAAAACAATACAATTAATGAAAAACTATTGATATTTAACACAACAGGATATTGCAGATTGGCGGAGGCAGGAACTGTTTTGCCGACATTTGGACGCATTATTTTTCAGATATGCCGTTAACAGACGCAATTTAATGTTTTAGATATTGCTAAGGTACTCTTTGTTAAGATAACGGAGCGGGAAAAATGAAATTGAAAAAAGTTATATTTATTTCTTTGATTATTTCTTTGATTATTTTCAGCGGAAGTATAAGTGCTTTTGCCATGAATACAGGATTTTCAACAAGAGAAATGAATTCGGAAGATCAACACACTTTTCTTTCAAACATTAACTTAACTCTAATATCGGATGAGCCGCAAAAAAGCACATTTACATGTTTTGATGTCAGTGAGAGCGGACAGGTTGCAATAGGCTTTGCAAACGATCAAAATAAATACATATCTGTTTATGACGCAAACGGAAAATTTCAATACGGATATGTTTTTAATTGCAATCAAAGCTTCGGAGTTCAGTGGGACAGCGCAAACTTGATAATTTATTTTGTCAGAAGTGATGTAGCTGCATCGTTTGATTCAAACGGTGCTAATGTAGAATCGAGAACAATAGAAGATACTGCCGACAACAATTCATATTGGAACCGCTGCGTATTCTCAAAAGAAAAAACGATTGACACAAACAGATACACAGCAAAAAACAATATGGGAATACTGAATATTTTTGCTTCTTCCTATTCACAGCTGCTTAAAACGGATTCTAACGGAAATGAAACGATAATATATGATGGCGGAACAACTCAAACAGCACAAACTGTTTTATTTATCATAGCTGTTTTAATTTTTGCCGCACTTGTTACAGCCTTAGTAATACGACGGTTTTTGAGAGCAAAAAGGCAGTAAAAACCGTTGTCAAACGGGATGGTGTTATATGAAAAAACAAATAGACGAGATTATGAATATGCTTGATTGGAATAACGATATATCAATTCAAAAAGAAGGGTTACTACTTGCCAGCCAAATTGAAAATTTGGATGTTTTTATACAACCGAATAAATTCGGCAATAAGGCGGTTTGGGAAAACTGTGCTAAAATTCTTTCGCAAAAAAGTGATAAGCAATTAGAACCATATTTAATTAAATTATTGGAATGGCTAAAAGACATTAATTGGCCAGGTGCATTAATAATACTGAATCGCTTGAAATGTTACAAAGGCAAAGCCTTGAAACCTTGTTTAGAATATGTGATAAATAAAACAACTAATACTAATGATGAAAACGATTTAATGTGGTTGGATTATTTATCTGAATTGCTTGATAACAGAGATTTGATTAGTAGTTTATCAAAGCGACATTTATCCGTTTTGAAAAGCCATTATCATAACCGTTGATATTGGTATGAACAATAATTTAGAATGTGGTCTTTATTTAAATGTATTTCGCGGACTTTAATGCGTAGTATGTTTTTAATCTTTTATGACAAATCTGCTGATGATTGTTTTTATACAAACCTCCAAAGATAGTTTGAATCAGCAAGACGGTAAACGGAATAAAGTTTAATAATTGAATTTGACATATATATTCACAAATTTTTCCCGAATTATATTAAGTGTGAGAACTTGCTGACAAAGGAAAGTGTAAAGATTGTATGATAAACAAAGATAATATTATTACTTTTTTAAATTATAACTATACTGCGTTTAGCGTAAAACAATGTGTTTTCAGAATATTTTGGGTTTGGATTTTAAGTGTGCTGTGCTTTATCGTGCAGGTGCCTATTGCTTTAAAATGCGCAGTGTTACTGCTTGATTTTGTAATAAGTTCAATATTTATTGTTTTGATAGCAAAGTTTTCAAAAAGTAAAGTGTCCCGATATTTGTGCGACGGTTTGTTCTGTTTTTACATTGCAGTATTACTTAATATAGCTTCCTGCGGCTTTTTATCACTTTTTATTTATAGCAATGGGATTTTATATCTTATATTTTTATTACTTTTGATTTTATGCGTTTGTACTTTTTCAGTGTTAGTGTTTTATAATATAAAATCAAACAAGTACAGTATGAATAACAGAGTTAAAATTTTAATGGTTTTTCCTTTGCTTGGAAGTGCCTGCGGCTTCATTTTCGCAAAAATATTTTTACAAAATGTCGATAAGCAAAATGCTGTTTTGATATTATCAATAATTCTGTTGTTTTTATCCTTGATAATAAGTATAGGAAGTCTTAATTTACTAAAAGTATTTTTACTGATATATTTAAAAAAGTCTGAAAAAAGCATTGTTAAAAAACAAGGTTAACTGAAATACAGGGGATAGACAATAATGGATATAATACCTGTTCTGTGTATTTTGCAGTGGAGAAATAGTTATGAGAATAATAAAAGCAGTTATACTTTTTCTAATCATTCTTCTCACCGCTTTAATGTGTTCGTGCAACAGCGATGAGAGTAAGTTGTATTATAACAATGATGTACATTATTCAGAGCTGATTTCTGCAACATATTCATATGACGAATTTGCTGAATTCGGAAAAACGGCAACTTATAATAATGTCTGTTTTGATGATTTCAAAGCGTTATATAAACCAGAATGTATCAGACAAACATTTCAAGGATATTATGTTGTTATAAAATTGGATAACAATATGACAGGATTTGCATTTTTTGACGGAAGCAATCAGTTAGTAAACACATTAACTGCTTCCGGTTTCAAAGACAGCAGTGAATTTAATTTCATAAAAAATAATGTCACTAAAAAAAATCAAATAAATGATTTTGACCGAAATTACTTTTCTATGCCCGTTTCCTCTGTTGATGCTGATTGTCATATCACCGTTGATGGAATGATAGTAATAAAATACAGCAGAAAAATGAATGCATATGAAGAATCGCAATATAATCCAACCGTAGAATCTATGGAATTCTATAATGATAATGAAATTATCACAAATTCAGATAACTGTTTTATCAAGAATACCCCGTATATTTTATCAATAGATAAAAATATGCCAGACAGCTCTGTGCTTAAATGAAATGTTAAATTTGGCGGCATTGCATTAGAAAACCGCCTTGACCAAATCAAGGTTTATTTTGTATTTATGTTAAACAACAGCGTTCCAATCAGCAGGACAGTCAACGGATTAAAGTACACATATGCATATCTAAACTATTGCTTATGTACGAAACACGGGAAGAAGCAAAGTGCTACTACTCCTACGATGCAAACGGAACACTGTATTCTGTAAAATATACTCTTACGGATTCATCCGATTTGATGACTTATTACTATACTCAAATTTTGCGAAGATATAGCAGGCATCTACAACGGAGCAGGTCAGCTAAGAGTACATTATAAGTATGACGCATGGGGCAATGTGCCGTCCGTAAACGACCGAAACGGAAATTCGGTAACAAGCTCAACCCATATAGGCAACCTCAATGCGTTTGAATACAGAGGATATTACTTGATACCGAAGCAGGACTTTTCTGTCTTATTAACCGCTGATACGACCCGGTAACTCATCGTTTTGTTAATGCTGACAGTTACTTCCGGTCAGGCGGAGATGTTTTGGATTCCAATATGGCTGCATATTGCGGAAATAACCCATTCTTTATGTGGGATAGTTTTGGTAAAGTGTTCGGGTGAAATATTATGAAAAAAATTATCAATTTAAAAAACGGTATAAAGTTAATATCGCATAAACTCAATAATACTCACAGCGCAACAATAAGTATAAATTTCAGAACAGGTTCATTGTATGAAAATGAATACAATAACGGAATTACTCACCTTGTTGAACATTTATTTTTCAGAAAGTGGGATGATTTGATTCAGAAAGAATTGTATTCCGAGATGATGTCACTCGGTGCTGAAATCATTGGGAATACATACAATGACTATGTTAGTTTTTCAATCACTGTTGTACCCGATTATTTTATAAAAGCGTTTGAGCTGATTTCTAAATGCCTAAATGTTTTTTATTGGGATGATGAGTGTGTTGTTGATGAGAAAAAAGTGGTATGCAAACAAATTGAAAATAAATTTGAGTCCTATCAGGAATGGTTAAACAGCTTTTATTTTAATGGCGTTGCCTATGAATTGCCGATTATGGGTACTGCGAAAACAGTACGGCATTTATCTGTTGACGATATTAATAAATGGAAAGATACTTACTTTTGTTGTAATAATTCATGTGTAGTCATAACAGGAAAATATACCGACAGAGATTTTGAAATCGCAAAGAAAAAGCTGTCTGAAATTAACAATATCGGAAGACCTGCCGATATGATAATTTGCACACCTCAAAATTTTAATAATCGTAATTCTGATAACAGGTACTCTATAATATCAAACAACTCGGAAAATACAGATGTAACTATATTTTTTGATATTAATTCAAAGTATGATTTTGAAGCAGTAAGGCTTTTGTCAGCTATACTCGGCGAAGGGTGCGGGAGTGTGCTGTCAATGAAATTACGGGAAACATTAGGTTACACAGATGATATTTATACTGATTTGGTAAGCTTTTGCGGGTTTAACAGGTTGTCTGTTTCGTTTAGTGTGAGCAATTCCGATTTTTACGGTTGCATGGAGTCTTTTTTCAAAATTATATCTGATTTTAAAAATTGTATTACACAAGACGATTACCGCTGTAATATAGGCTTTTTTACAAATAATCAAATAATTGATTTAGATAACCCGAATGTACTTAATAAAAGATATGCTCTCTGCGATTTTGTTTTGGAATCATTTTTGTCCGACCCGTTAAAATTAAAAGAAAAATATGAAACAATTTCGATTAGCCTTTTAGAAATGTGCGCTAAAGAAATACTGACAGATAATAATATCTCATTTCTGATTCAAACGGATATGGAAAATGAAAATATAAAAAAACATTTAGAAAAACTTATAAATTCTGTTTTGTAAAGCAATATTTTCGGCAATGTGCCGTCCGTAAACGACCGAAACGGAAATTTGTTAACAAGCTCAACCCACATTTGCAACCTCAATACGTTTGGATACAGAGGATATTATATCGATACGGAAACGGGACTGTACTGTCTTATGAGCCGCTGACATGACCCCGCAACTCACCGTTTTGTTAATGTTTGCGACATATTTGTTAAATAGTTGGAGTGATGAAAATGCAAGGAAACGGCACCCGCAGGAATTCAATTAAATTGATATACAAAGCATACATACATACTTTGTTGATTATCATATTTGCTTCGGTGATAAATGTAATTCTTGATATAATCATCGGAAAAGAAATTTTATTTTTGCCAAGTATATACTTACTTGTATTGCCTGCTTTTAAGTTTATTCAAACATCAAACTTTCTTGAATTAATTCCGTTTGCTGTTTTTAGTACAATTACCGTGATGATATGGTATAAATGCAGGAACGAACTTTTTTATCCGTCAGATAAAAGTCCTAAATTTATTTTTATAAGCATTTTTTGGTATCTATTATCAACAGATTTTTCTATAATAGCATCTAATTTAGAAAATACAGAAAATCTAAATGCTTATAATATGATTTTCTGTCTGGTTTATTTAATTTTTCAAATTGTTGTACTTTACTTTAAATTAATGGACTATGCAAAGTTTATAGACGAAAGAAATCAGTATAAAAAATTAACCGCAAATAAAATAAAAAGAGAAATACTTAAAATCAGATATACTTCTGTTTCAAATGCTATGACTCTACCTTTTTCATTCACTCTGTCAGCTTTTGTAAGTTGCTATATTCTGTTTTATTCCGGACTTGTTTCAATAGAAGTTTTTACGGTCATTTACATCTTTTTAGGTATTTGTGCCCTGTGTTTTACTATAGATAATTTTTATCAATTTAATAAGTTTGCGAAAAGTACGGCCGTTGGATTTGATAAAAAATTATTTAAAAGAAAATTGATAGTTTGCAGTATAAGTAATTTATTTATTTTTGCAGTGTCTTATGTTGTAATATGTGTCTTGTGTTAACCAAGAAGACGGTTTTGTATATTATCGGATTACCTGATTTGCGCGTTTTTAATAAAACACAATACCGCCTTGCACCGATTACTATACTCAAATTTTGCTGAGATACGGCACGCATCTACAACGGAGCAGGTCAGCTCAGGGCACAGTATGAGTATTACGCATTGGAAAATGTGCCGTCCGTAACAAACCGAAACGGCAACTGCTGTATTTGAGCGTTGCGCAGATTTTTTCGGTGAGGCAAACTGCTGAGGCGTTGCGCGTGAAATTAATACCAAAAACATAAATATCGCAGACTGCCTGCTATTCTGCTGTCAAACCGTATTTTTAATAATGAGAAGAATTATGCTTTTAATTATAAAAATAAAGAACAATTGGAGATTAGGTTAATTATGAAACGGATCAAAAAACATATGATTGCGGCAGTAGTTTTGATGATATGTACGACATTTATATTTTCCTCATGTGCCGTAAATTCTGAAAGCGCAGGCTCAGAAGATAAAAATACAGACAGCGTTATGGAATCAAAGTCCGAAGCTCAATACAAAATATCGGATCAGGCAGTCTGCGGCAAGGGCGATACTGACAGAGTAAGCCTGCTTATCCCTCGGCTTGAGTCGGACAAAAAGGATTTTGCCGCGGTAAATGATTTGATATTTCAGCAGGTGTGCACTTATTTCTCGCAGTTTGATATAAATGACTTAAAAATTACCGATGATATTCCGTCAAACTCAAAAAGCGAAAACAGCGGACAAACTTACTTAAGCGGCGATTATAAGATTAAATATAACGATGACAAAAAACTTTCTTTTGTAATGCTTGGTATTTTGAATAATAAAACCGCCGCTCATCCTACTCATTATTTATTCGGCGTAAACATTGATCTGCAAAATTCACAGGTGATTGATGTAAAATCAATGTACGATTTCAATGATGCTTTCCTCAAAATACTTTACTCTGACAGGGAAAACCTGCTTGTTGATTCAGAACAAAAGGACGCCGTCATTTCATATTTAGATATACAAAAAATCCGCGAGTGTTTAAATAACGGCAAGAATCAGTTTTATTTTACCGAAAATAAAATCGGTATTATCCAAGACGGTTTGCCGTACGCTTTGGGGGATTACAGCGTTTTTGAAATTCCCTGTGAGAGTATAAAATAATTTTACAAAAAATTAATTCATATACCGTGTTTGAGAAGTATTTTAGATCGGAGGAAAATTAAAAAATTATTCTTCATATGCATTTATAAACTTACTTTAAAACTTCGTTTTCTTGTATTATCACAGTAAAGTGTATAAAAGCAATATTTTATAAAATCAAAACAATAACAGGTGTTTACTTTTTTGTGAACACCTTTTATTTATACATAATACATAAAAGATACAATTTTTATTTCAAAAATTAGTTTAATTTATGAATTCCATTATTGACTGTTATATCGTATAATGTTGGAAATATAAGGATTAATTTAGTAGGGATTTGATACTATGCTTTATTAAATTTTATTTGCGGAAAAATAATAATAAAAGAAAAAGAGGATAGGTAAATATGTTAAGAAGTATAAAAATGCTGTTGTCAACAGTATCGGTATTATTATGTATTTTAATTGGGTTTACACTCCCAACACAGGTTTTTGCACAAACCTTACCAAACGAAGAAAATAAGCTTTCATCCTTTGACAATGTTCAAGGCGAAGCAGAAGAAATAAGTGATATAATTGCGGAAAACACATCAGCAAGAACGGAAAATACAAAGGAATTTTTACTTGATGACGGAACAACAATGATTGCACAGTACAATCAGCCCGTACACTATAAAAACGACAAGGGCGACTGGGTTGAGTACAACAACACCCTTGTATCTGAAACCGCAACAGCAGACGAAGCTAAAGCAGCAGGATATTCAAACAAAAGCAGTAATCTTGATATTACACTTTCAAACAAAGCAAAATCAAACAATATGATTAAGGTATCCTCTGATGATTATTCAGTCAGCTGGGGTTACGATAATGCGAATAAAAGCAGAATCAATATCGTAGAAAATGATGAAAAACTCACGGGAAACGAAGAATTTACAACTCTGAAAAACATAACCACAGAGGCAAAATACGAGAATGTATATAAAAATGTTGACTTGCAGTATTTTGTAACATCAACAGGCGTTAAGGAAAATATCATTCTCAAATCTTCCGATGTGCAAAATGAGTTTTATATTACATACAAAATAAAAAATTTAACGGCAAAACAGACCGATGATTACACAATTTCTCTGAATGATAAAAACGGAAACGAAGTGTATGTAATTTCGGCACCTTATATGTACGATGCAAGCGGTAACTCAAGCACACGGCTTAAACTTGAAATTGTAGAAAAAAAGGGAGCAAATCTAAATATCAAACTTACTGCCGACTATTGGTTTATTCACTCAATCGGCAGAAGCTTTCCTGTTACGATAGACCCAGAAGTAACAAATAAGCTTGACAATGCGCTTACATTTGCTGAAAATACAAATAATTTTATAAAGTCTTACGGCCCCTACTACAACTCAAATAACTCATATCTTGTTTGCAAGGTCAATAGTTTGCCTGTACTTGGAGACGGCGAAAAGATAGTCAGTGCAAAATTCAATTTTGAAATAACTAACGGCAGCTCTCAGCTTACTGATGAAAACGCTGATCCCGTTATAATAAACGCCCACAAACTGAAAACATTGGCAAACGCCGTATCGACATATGAATCGGATATTCTCGATTATGATTCACTTACATACAGCGATAATCAGTATGTGTCGTTTGACCTTACAAAAACATTCAACGAATGGTACGATAACGGCAGCAGCGTAGACGGATTTGTGCTTGAATCTTTTGATACGATAGGCTCAAAGACGATTAAATTCAGAGAAGCAACAAAAGCGTCAACTACACCATCCCTTACAATAGTCTATAAAGACTTCACGGGAATGGAGAGCAATTTGTCGTACCACACGGTTGACGCAGGTTACAACGCACAGGCGTCCGTATCGGACTATCTCGGAAATCTCGTAATAAACCAGAGTCTCTATGAGGGCACAGGCTCAAGAATGCCTCTTGCACTCACGGCAACCTACAACAGCATTAATTACAACAAATTGTTTGCAAACGGTTCTCCGAGTGCATACGGCTGGCAGTTCTCGTTCAATCAATATGTGAGAGAAGCAGATACAACACTTGCAAACAAAGGCTATAACTACATCTACACCGATTCTGACGGAACGGACCATTATCTCAAAAAATCCGCAGACGCGGAAGAATGGACCGATGAAGATGAGCTGGGAATCACCCTTACAAAAGACGAAAACAATATTTACATTGATAACGGAACAACAACTCAGACATACGAATTAACATCAGCAGGCGGTAAGCTGTTGTCGGAGAAAGATGAATATAACAATACAATAACTTACACATATACTGACGGAAATGTTACAAAGATTACTGATGGTTCGGGCAGAGTAACAACAATAGGTTATCTTAATAACTCCGAGGGCAAAAAGCGTGTTAAAACTATAAAAATGCCCGATAATCAAACAATCGACTTTGCCTATACATCAACACTAAAGGATAAAATCAGTGCTGTTACATTTTACGGCAAAAAACAAACAAAGTTTGAATACAGCGAATCGGGCAGATTGGTATCAGTCATATATTCGGATATTTATTCTACTCCCACACAGCAGAATAAGCTCACATTCACATATGACGGCGAAAAGGTTACGAAAATTTCCGAATACGGAAGCAATAATTCCGAGGGAAATTATCTGAATATAGCATACGGAAATGATAACACAACTACCTTTACCGACAGACAAAGCAGAAGTGAAACACATACCTTTGACAACAGCGGAACAACAATTTCCGTTCTCAATGCAAACGGTTATTTGTCAACTTCAAGCAACGGATTGTCGGTATCAAGCGGTGCTGACTCTTTTACCAAAAACTATATAACTCAGTCAACCGAACAAACCGAAATTAAAAGCGGAAATTATTATTACAAAACAAACGGCACAAAAGGAACTACTGCAAGCAGCGGCGGTACAGCAGTAATAGACACTTCCGCTCCTACCGAAGAAAACGGACAGGTTCAGTATTTCGGCACAACATCTATAAAGGTAAACAACCCTGTAAGTGAAAATAATTCTGCATTCTTTACGGGTGCAACGCATCAGATTGACAGCACGGAATTTAACGGAAAAGACATCACTTTTTCCGCCTATGTAAAGACAAAAGATGTGACCGAAATATACAGCGGAGGCCCCATAGGCGCAACGCTGAAAATCAAATGCTATAATTCAAGCGGAACAACTCTTGCAGATGTCAACAGCATAGGTATAAACGGCACGCAGGACTGGCAGAGATTGAGCATATCGGTTAAAGTGCCGAGCAATACAGCAAGAATAAGAATATACTGCAATCTTCGCTATGCCTCGGGCACGGCTTGGTTTGACTGCCTGCAGCTCGAAGACGGCAATTGCGCCAACGACTTCAACGCTTTGCAAAATGCTGATTTTGAAAACAATGACTACTGGTTTACAGAGGAAAACGAAGCTATTTCAACCCAAAACGGCACGGTAACTTTAAACGGTGAAGCAGGAGCATATGCAGAGGAAACAACTGTAAGCGAAGATGATACGCAGTCTGAGGAAGAAATCCAGCCCGAAACTTATTGCGTAACAGAAACCGAACCTGCTGAATTTGACAGCATAACGACATATGATAATTACGGCAATACAACAAAAACTCAGCAGGGAATGATTATAAGAACAGTTAAGAAAACCTATGAGTCAGGTTCTTCTGATTCTGAATCGGATAATCAGACAACGGATGAAAACGAAGAAGAAACCGAAGAAACTACGCAGTCAGAAGATTCGTTTGGCAACAGATATATCTATCAAAATGTTGATGTTGACCGTGCGGGCGTAGCATTTAATATCATCGGCAAAGCACAGGCAAAATCCGTTCCTTTGTCAAATGAGAATAGAACTTTCGGTGTTGCACTCAATATCTACTATAAAGATAATTCTTCCCCCGAGACACATTATCAGGAGTTTAATGCAAACATTGACAAAGAA